>NZ_JBVHLU010000004.1:0-211385 GCF_055558835.1 Embleya sp. NPDC025285 | reverse complement strand
CGCGGCCCTCGTGGGGCCGCGCCGCCGGACGCTCACCAGCTCTCGGGCAGCGGCTTGCCCTCCGCGTAGCCGGCCGAGCTCTGGATGCCCAGCACTGCGCGTTCGTGGAACTCGGTCAGGGTGCGGGCGCCGGTGTAGGTGCACGCGCTGCGCACGCCGGCGCCGATCGAGTCCAACAGGTCCTCGACGCCGGGGCGGTTCGGGTCCAGGTACATCCGCGAGGACGAGATGCCCTCCTCGAACAGCGACTTGCGGGCCCGGTCGAAGGCGGATTCGGTGGCCGTGCGCAGCCGGACCGCGCGTGCGGAGGCCATGCCGAAGCTCTCCTTGTACAACCGGCCCTCGCCGTCGCGGTACGCGTCGCCGGGCGACTCGTAGGTGGCCGCGAACCACGAGCCGACCATCACGTTCGACGCTCCGGCGGCCAGCGCGAGCGCGACGTCGCGCGGATGCCGAACACCGCCGTCGGCCCACACGTGTCGACCCAGCCGGGTCGCCTCGGCCGCGCACTCCGCGACGGCCGAGAACTGCGGGCGCCCGACGCCGGTCATCATCCGGGTCGTGCACATCGCGCCGGGGCCGACGCCGACCTTGACGATGTCCGCGCCCGCCTCGATCAGGTCGCGCACGCCCTGCACGGTGACCACGTTGCCCGCCACGACCGGTACGGGCGGGTCGAGCGCCCGGACCGCGCGCAGCGCCTTGATCATCTGTTCCTGGTGGCCGTGCGCGGTGTCCAGGACCAGGGTGTCCACGCCCGCCTCGATCAGGCCCTTCGCCTTGTGCGCGACGTCGTTGGTGATGCCGATCGCCGCAGCCAGGCGCAGGTGCCCGGACGCGTCCACGGCCGGCGTGTACAGGGTCGAGCGCAGCGCGCCGGTGCGGGTCAGTACGGCCACCAGTCGGCCGTCGGAGTCCACGATCGGCGCGAGTTTGTGTCGGCCCTCGTACAGCCGGTCGAACGCCTCGCGTGGGTCGACGCCGTCCGGCAGGGTGAGCAGTTCGGTGGACATCACCCGCGCCAGTTGCGCGAAGCGGTCCACACCCAGGCAGTCGGCCTCGGCGACGATGCCGACCGGGCGCCCGCCCTCGGTCACCACCACCGCGCCGTGGGCGCGCTTGGGCAGCAGGTTCAGCGCCTCGCCGACGGTGTCGGTGGGGGCCATCGTGATCGGGGTGTCGTAGACGAGGTGACGCCGTTTGACCCAGGAGGTCACCTCGGCGACCACGTCGACCGGGATGTCCTGCGGGATCACCGCGAGCCCGCCGCGCCGGGCGATGGTCTCGGCCATCCGGCGCCCGGCGACGGCGGTCATGTTGGCCACCACCACCGGGATGGTGGTGCCGGTGCCGTCGGAGGTGGTCAGGTCCACGTCGAGGCGGGAACCCACGCCCGAGCGCGACGGTACGAGGAAGACATCGCTGTAGGTGAGGTCGTGCGGCGGTACCTGATCGTGGAGGAATCTCATGTCGCGGTACGTACCCAGCCGGCAGGTGGATATCGATCTTCGGCAGCGTTGCGGCGAGTTGGGCCGGCGGCCGGCCGGGTCCGGCGACGCCGGACCCGGTCTCGGTCACCGGGGGTCAGCTCGCGAGCACGGTCAGGTCGAGCCGACTCAGGCGTTCGGGGTCGGCGACGATGTCGATGGTGACGATCCGGCGCCGGACGATGGCGAAGGCCACCACCGACATCGGCTGACCGGCGGCGGTGGCCACGAAGCCGGCCGCGCCGTTGACCAGCGCGGGTCGGGCGGTGGCGGCCAGTCGCGCGAAGGTGAGCGCACCGCCGGCCACCTGCGCCGCGCCTCGGCTCACCCCGCCGGCACGCAGGCCGCCGCCGTCGGAGCGGGCCACCACGTCGGGGTCGAGCACGGCGACCAGTGCGTCGAAGTCACCGCTGCGGGCGGCGGCCAGGAACGCGTCGACCACCTCGCGCTGTACGGCGAGATCGCCGTCCGGCGCGGGAGCCGCCCCTTGCACGCGTCGACGCGCGCGGCTGGCGAGTTGCCGGGCCGCGGCCGGCGTACGGTCCACGATCGGCGCGATCTCGTCGAACGGCACCGCGAACAGGTCGTGCAGGACGAAGGCAAGGCGTTCGGCGGGAGCGAGGGTTTCCAGGACCACCAGCAGGGCCAGGCCGACCGAGTCGGCCAGGAGTACCGCGTGCTCGGGGTCGGCGTCGGACACGCCGGTGACGATCGGGTCGGGCATGTGCACCCGCGCGTCCAGCGGTTCCTCCCCGCGTGATCGTCGCGAGCGCAGCATGTCCAGGCAGACCCGGCCGACCACGGTGGTCAGCCAGCCCGCCAGGTTGTGCAACTCGTCCGGGTCGGAGCGGCTGAGCTTGAGCCAGGTCTCCTGGAGGGCGTCGTCCGCCTCGCTCAGCGAGCCGAGCATCCGGTAGGCCACCGCCCGCAGGTGACCGCGGTGCGTCTCGAAGCGTTCCGCGAGAAAGTCGTGCTCGTTCATCGGTCCCACCCAGTCCTTCGGTCGCGTCCGGGTCGGTGCCCCGGCCCTCGGCTCCATGACGTACGGAGCGCGGACGATGTGACGGGGAGGGCGGGTCCGAGTCGGGCTCGGGGCGGCATGGGAAGACCGGTCGCGCGGCGGTCACCATCTCCCGCCGCGATCCGTCGATGCGGTGACGAACGGATCCGGCCGACGTGGCGGGGCGATCCGGGGGCGGCGTCGCGCGTCGTGGCCCGGGCCCGGTGCGGCTCAGGGGGTGTCCGGGGCGTGTGCCGTGCCGTCGGCGTCGGTCACGGTACTAGCATCGAGCCATGACTATTCGTAGCGCAACGGCTCAGTGGCAGGGCACCCTCGTCGAGGGTGCCGGCACCATTCGCACCGGCAAGGGCGGCCTGGAGGGGGCCTATTCGTTCAAGTCCCGCTTCGAGGAGGGTGAGGGCACCAACCCCGAGGAACTGATCGGTGCCGCGCTCGCGGGCTGCTTCTCGATGGCCCTGGCCAAGGGTCTGGGCGACGCGGGCTTCCCGGCCACCTCGGTGGACACCACCGCCAAGGTGCACCTGGTCCAGGTCGACGGTGCCCCGACGGTGACCCGGATCGACCTGGAGACCGCCGTCGTGGCCGCCGGTATCGACGAGGCGGAGTTCCTCAAGATCGCGGACGTCACCAAGCAGAACTGCCCCATCTCCCGGCTGCTTTCGCCCGGCGCCGAGATCACCCTGACGGCTTCGCTGGGCTGACCTCACCCTTGAACGGCCCGGACGGCGAGGGCGTCGGCGATCCTTCGGTCCCCACCGCGACCGCAGGTGTGCCCCGACTCCCTCGCCGTCACGGCTCCGGCGGCAAACCGCCGCACCCGCAGGGCGACCGGCCGGGCACCCGGTGGCAGGAGGTCAACCCCTGCCGCTGCCGGCCGACGGCGCGAAACGCCCGATTATCCTGGCGCGATGGACTTCCTCGGTCGGATCACCGCCTCGCTGCGCACGCATCGGCCGCGCTGGGTGCGCATCCAGGCGCCGGACTCCTGGGGACGGTACGTCCGCCCCGAGACCGGGGAGGCGGCGTTCCACGTGGTGTTGCGCGGCGACGCCGTGCTGACCACGGCCGGCGGCGCACGACTGACACTGGGCGCGGGGGACGTGACCCTGGTGACCGGTGCCGGCGATCACCTCGTGTCGGGCGGGACCACGGTGGGAGGTCGCGCGTCGTGGCCGGCGCTGGACTTCGGCGACCGGCCGTACCGGCTGCTGCCGGAGGCGGACCCGGGCGCGACCCCGACCGCGCACGCCGTCCGGGAACCGACGTCGTTGCTGCTCAGTGGGGTGTTCCGGCTCGACGGCAAGGACGCGCACGCGCCGCCGGTGGAGTTGCCGGAGATGATTCGCCTGGCGGCGGGGCCCGAGCAGGAGGCGTCCGTACGCGGCGTGGTGGAACTGCTGCGCCACGAGGCGGCGCGGCCCGGGCCCGGCGACGGCGTCGCACCGGACCCGGGGGTCGACGCGGTCACCGGCACGCTGCTCGACACCCTCCTGTTGTGCGTCCTGCGCTCGTGGTCCCGCGAGCACGGCGCCCGCACCGGGTGGGGTCCGGCGGTGTACGACCCGGCGATCGGCCGGGTGCTGTGCGCGATGCACCGCAGCCCCGAACAGCCCTGGACCGTCGAGCGGCTGGGCGCGCTCGCCGACCTGCCGCGATCCACCTTCGCCCGGCGCTTCACCGAGTCGGTCGGCCGGCCGCCACTGGGCCATCTCACCCTGGTCCGGATGAACGCGGGCGCCGCGCTACTCCGGGACACCGACGAGCCGCTGAGCGCGGTGGCCCAATCCGTGGGCTACGCCTCGGAGTTCGCCTTCTCGACGGCCTTCAGGCGAGAGTTCGGGATCGCCCCCGGCGCCTACCGTCGGGAGCCGGGCATCCGCGTGGCCTAGGCGGTGCGTTCGACCCACGGTGCGCGACGCGCGCGTGCGGGCCGCCGCGCCGGCGGTGGAAACCCGGTCGCCCGGGCGTCGGACCGCCGGCACGATGGCCGGGTGCGCGTGGGAGTGGTCGGGCTGAGGATGGGTCTCCACCTGGCGAGTTGGTCTCGCCGGGTGGGGCTGGACGTGGTGGCGGCGTGTGATCGCGACCCCGAACGCCGAGCGGAGGCGCAGGCACGGCTCCCGGGCGTCGTGCTCACCGATCACTGGCGGGACCTGCTCGACCGGCGCTTGGACGGCGTGATCCTGGCCAACGACTTCGACGCGCACGCGCCGCTCGCCATGGCCTTCCTGGAGCGGGGCGTGCACGTACTGTCCGAGTCGGCCGCGTGCGTGAGCGAGAACGAGGGACGCCGGCTCGTCGACGCGGTCGAACGCTCCGACGCGACCTACTCGTTCGCCGAGAACTATGTGCTGCATCCGCACGTTCGCCTGCTGCGTCGGGTGGTCGAGGCCGGCGAGGTGGGTCGGATCTCCTTGATCGAGGCCGACTACCTGCACGGCATGGCGCCCGAGACGGTGGACGCGCTGATCGGCGACCCCGCGCATTGGCGCGGCCGGATCGCGCCGACCGCGTACTGCACGCACACGCTGTCTCCCGTGCTCGCGCTCACCGGCGAATGGCCGGTCGAGGTCTCGGCGTTCGTCGCGGACGAGGCCGACCCCGGGAGCGCGGTGGTGATGGTGGTGCGGCTGTCCGGCGGCGCGTTGGCGGTCACCCGGCACGGCTTCCTCCAGGGCGAGCCGGACAGCCACTGGAGTTGGGTCTCGGTACGCGGCAGCCGAGCCATGGCGGAGTCCGTCCGCGGGCCGGGCGAGCGGGCCTGGTCGGTGCGGGTGCGCTCCGAGGGATGGACCACCGCGGACGGGCGGACCCGGGACGAGGAACGAGTCCCGCCCACTCTCGCGCTCGGCCACGACAGCGTCGAACGCTCCGCCGAGGGCACCGTGCTCCTGCTGCAAGGCTTCCGGGCCACCATGGAGCGGGGCGAGCCGGCGTTGATCCCGGTCCGCCCGGCTGTCGCCGCCTCCCTGGTCGGCGTGGCCGGCGCCAGGTCGCTGCGCAACGGTTCCCGCCCGGAACCGGTGCCCGACTTCGCCGGCCCCGCCGCCGAGGGCTGACACGCGTGGCACACGACAACGGGCGTCCCGTACCGAAGCGCGAACTCGCCGCACATGCCGGCGCCGGTGGCGGGGCTGTCCCGGGCGGAGTCAGGAGGCGCCGGGGGCCGGGGGTTTGCGGGCCAGGAGGAACGCCTGCGGGCACGGTCGTACGCTCTCGCCGGCGATCGGTTCGCGGGTGGTCCGGGCCTGCATGGCCAAACCCGCGTCGGTCACCAGGTCGGCGATGACGTCCGGCCGGCGGCGGTGGAAGTCGAGGTTCACCGATCGACCGAACGCCTCGGTCATGCTCAGCGGCTCGTCCCCGACCTGGAAGGCGAGCAGAAGATAGCCGCCTGGGGCGAGCACGCGATGGAAACCCGCGAAGACGGCGGGCAGTTCCGCGATCGGGACGTGGATGGTCGAATACCACGCGACGAGACCACCGAGGCCGGCATCCGGGAGGTCCAGGTCGGTCATCGTGCCGACCTCGAAACGCAGGTCCGGGTACTCGCGTCGGGCCACCGCGATCATCTGCGGCGACAGGTCGATTCCGAACGCCTCCACGCCCAGGTCGCGCAGGTGCGCGGTGACCCGACCGGGTCCGCATCCGACGTCGGCCACGGGTCCGGCCTCGGCGCCCGACGCCCGCACGAGTTCGGCGAAGGCGGCGAGTTGGGCTCGATCCACGGGCTTGCTCGCGAGTTCGGTCCGGACGTAGTCCGTGTACTCGCCGGCGACGGCGTCATAGGACGTGCGGGTGGCACTCAGGAAGTCTGGTTCGATCACGGCCGCGCACTCTACTGCGGGCCTCCGACAACGCCGGACGGGCGCGTCCGAGTCACACGACGGCGCCGGAATTCGTCAAAGCGTCGGGAGGCCGCTTCCCCCCTTCACCACTTCCCCGCCGGCCTCCCCTTCCACCGGCCCTGTCGTCCCCGACGACGACGCTCGACGAAGCGAGGAATCCCGTGCGCGGCAAGGTCTTCCGACACGACATGACGATGGTGTTCGCGATCCACGACGCGCTGCGCCGCGACCTGGAGCGGATCGCCCGGATCGCCGCCCGCACGGACGAGGACCCGTGGCACATCCTGCGGGTGACCACCGGCTGGGACCTGTTCCGCCGGTACCTGCGGGTCCATCTCGGTGCCGAGGACGAGCTGCTGTGGCCGGTGGTCCGCAGGGCTTTGGCCGATCGGCCGGCGGAACTGGGCACGATCGCAGTGATGGAGGCCGAACACGCCACGTTCGACCCGCTCCTGGATGCCATCGACGCGGCGCTGGCCGACCACGACCGGGGCCGGCAGCGGCTCGGCGATCTGCTCGACGGGCTGATCGGCGGGTTGCGCGGGCATCTGGCGCATGAGGAGGACGAGGCGCTGCCGCTGGTCGACGCGATCGCCACCACCGAGCAGTGGCGCCGCTTCGAGGCCGAGCACGGCCGGCGGATCGGCTCCGGCACGTGCCGCTACCTGCCGTGGCTGCTCGACGGCGCGAGTACGGAGCATGCCACGACCATTCTCGGCCAGTTGCCGGAGTCCCTCCGCCCGACCTACCTGAACCTGTGGCAACCGGCCTACGCCGCCCAGGACGCGTGGGGCACCCGCGGCCGATCGGGCGCGTAGGCGGAACGTGCGGCGGAATGTGCGAACGCTTGTCCGCTTGCGCGGCGCCCCGGCCCTGAGTTCACTGATTGCAAGGGCAACAGAAGCGGAGCCGGGGCGACTTCGCTCGAGGGCTTCTGGCCGACTCGGCGCGTGCGCCTGTTCGACGAGGCGTGTCGATAGGTCACGCCCGCGTGTCGTCGCCCGTGTGCGTGGCCGTCCCGCGTCCGAACCCGCCCGGTTCGCGCGGCAACCCCGGCTCCGGGTGGGTCCCTCGCACCATCAGCCGAAGGACTCCCGCATGTCCGTCACCGATGAACTGCCGGCCGACAACGCCGCCTACGTCGAGAGCTTCACCAGCCCCCTGCCCCTGCCACCCGCCAAACACGTCGCCGTGGTCGCGTGCATGGACGCGCGGCTGAACGTGTACGCGATCCTCGGCCCGAACGAGGGCGACGCACACGTCATCCGCAACGCGGGCGGCGTGGTCACCGAGGACGGGCTTCGCTCGCCGGCGATCAGCCGGCGACTGCTCGGCACCGAGGAGATCATCCTGATCCACCACACCGATTGCGGAATGCCGACCTTCGACGACGACGGCCTCAAGGGCGCCATCCTGGCCGAGACCGGCATCAAGCCCGCCTGGGCGAGCGAGGCGTTCACCGACCTGGACACCGACGTACGCCAGTCGATCGGCCGGATCAAGGCCGACCCGTTCATCGTGCACAAGGACCGGATCCGAGGCTTCGTCTTCGACGTGGCCACCGGCAAGCTGAACGAGGTCGCGTAGGAGTCCACGAGACGCCCGTCCGTCGGCAGCGGTGCCGACGGACGGGCGCGGCATGGAAGCCACGCCCTAGTTCTGCGGATCGAGCACCCGGGTGCCGGCGGCCACCATCCGGGTCGGGCCGTCCGGGAGCGATCGGAGGGAGCGGATCGGGGAGCAGAAGACCGGAAGAAAGCCCACCGACAGGCAGGCGCCGCCGACCCAGATCGCGGTGTGGACGCCGGCGAACTGGCCGATCAGTGCCGCCGCCACCGCGCCGATCGCGGACGCGCCGGTGAGCAGGCAGCGGAAGGTCGCGTTCATCCGGCCGAGCATCGCGTCGGGGGTCAGGCGCTGGCGCAGGCTGACCCCGAGGACGTTGTCCATGCCCATTTTGGCGGTGGCCAGGAACCAGCCGAGGCCGGCGACCACGAGCCACGGGCCGCGATCGAGCAGCGGGATCAGCAGCCCGGCGGGGGCCAGGCACAGTCCGGCCAGGCCCAGCGTGCGGCCGAACCCGAGCCGGCCCGAGATCGGCCGGGCGCAGCGCGCGCCGACCAGGATGCCCAGGCCGCCGAGCGCCAGGTACAGGCCCAAGGCACCCGCGGGCAGCCCCAGTTCCCGAACGAACACCACCGGCAGCAGCACGTTGACCAGTTGCGAGCCGAAGTTGGTGAGCGCGGCGGTGGCGGCGAGGGCACGCAGTTCCGGTCTGTGACCCACATGCCGCAATCCATCGGCGATCTCGGTGCGCAGTCGGCGTTCGGGGCCGCCCGTCGTGGTCGGTGCGCCGTCCGCGCGGATTCGGGTCAGGCCCAGGCCGGAGGCGAGATAGCCGACGGCGGTGCACACCAACGCGGCCGGGGCCGCGACCAGTTGGATCAGGAAGCCGCCCGCGCTGCGGCCGGCGATGTTGGCGGTCGCCATCAGGCTGACCATGGCGGCGTTGGCCGATACCAACGCCTCGCGGCCGACCAGGTGCGGCAGGAAGCTTTGCGATCCGACGTCGAAGAACACCGTGGCGCAGCCGTTGAGCAGGACCACCGCGTACAACTGGGGCAGCGTCAACGCGTCCAGCCACCAGGCCACCGGTATCGAGGCGATCAGCGCGGCGCGGATCAGGTCGGCGAACATCATCACCCGGCGGCGGCGCATCCGGTCCACCCACGCGCCCACGGGCAGGCCGATCAGCAGGAAGGCGACGGTGCCGAGCGCGGCGAGCGCACCCACCTGGCCGGGGCTCGCGTCCAGGGCCGCGACGGCGATCAGCGGGATGGCGACATAACCCATGTTGGTGCCCAGTTCGCTGAGCGCCGCCGCGGTGAACAGTGTGCGGAAGTCGGCGATGCGCCAGGGGGAGTGCGGTTGGCTCATTGCGGCAGCTTGGCGCGCCCCACCGAGCGCACCTAATGATTTAGCCTGGGCTTAATGATCGAGATCGAGTTCACTCCGGAGGACGTGGCCCGCACCCGCTTCGTCGTCTCCCCGCTGTGGGAGGTGATCGCGAGCGTGCGGATGCTCAAGGGTGCCGACGAACAGGGCATCCACCGCACCTGGACGGATCAGGTCCGCGGGCGCCTGGCCACCGCGAAGGTGGACCTGACGCCGCTCACCGATCTGATCCCGGTACCGACCCGGGCCCTCGCGGGCTTCCTGTGCCCGCCGCCGACCACGCCGCTGACCTCGCTGGAGGTCGAGCTCGCCACGCTGCGCGCCACGCCGCTCGATTTGCTGCGCACCACCTCGGACGTCGTGCCGGAGCGGATCGCCGCGCTTCGGGCCGACCCCGAGCGCGAGTTGGCGCGGTTGGCCGAGACCATCCAGGCGTACTGGGAGTTGGCGCTCGCGCCGTACTGGCCGCGGATCCTGACCTTCCTGGAGGGGGACATCCTGTTCCGGGCGAGGCGGCTGGTCGAGGGCGGCGCGCGCAGCCTGTTCAACGACCTGGATCCACAGGTCACCTGGGACGCGGGCACGCTCCAGGTGCGGAACCGCTTCGCGTGCGGTCGGCGCACGCTGGACGGGCGGGGGCTGCTGCTGGTGCCGTCGGCGTTCGTCTGGCCGAGGGTGTTCTCGGTACTGGACGGACGGTGGCAGCCCACGCTGCGCTATCCGCCGCGCGGCATCGGCACGTTGTGGTCCACGCCCGCCCGGCCGGTCACGCCCGACGCGCTCGCCGGCGTCCTGGGCCGCTCCCGCGCCACGCTCGTGGCCGAGCTCGTCACGCCGGCCTCGACCACGGACCTGGCCCGACGTACCGGCCTGACCCCGGGCGGCGTATCGCAACACCTGTCCGCGCTGCGCGCGGCCGGCCTGGTCGCCGCCCACCGCGCCGGCCGGGTGGTGCTGTACGCCCGCACCCAGGCGGCGGAAACCCTGCTGGCGGCGGCGCGTTCGACGTAACGGTCCGCCGGGTACCGGGCCGGGCCGGTGTCTTCGAAACGTTGGCGGGTTTTCCGCACCGCAGGCCCGGACAACCGCGTACGCTCTCGATGCTGTCCGCCGTCACCATGATCCACTTCTCACGTCCCACCGTGTCGAAAGCGAGCCCGACGGTGCCCACGCTCCCCTGGACCACCCCGAATCCGGCCACCCCCGGGACCCGGGCACTCGTAATGGCCTCGCGCTTCGAGGTCCGCTCGGCCAAGGACGTACCGAAGTTCTTCCTGAAGTCGCTGTCCGCCTGGCGCCAGGTGAAGTCCGCGCCGGGAGCCGTCGGGGCCTCGCTGATCGCCCAGCCGCTCAAGCGGGTCTTCTTCACGCTGTCCGCCTGGGAGAGCCGCGAGGCGCTGGACACCTTCGTCCGGACCGAGCCGCACCGCGGCATCATGGGCACGCTGCGGCTGACCATGCGCACGTCGACCTTCACCTTCTGGGAAGTCCCGGTCGAGGACCTGCCGATCGCCTGGCCGGTCGCCCGGGAACACCTGGCCGAGCAGGAGCGCCGCAACGGCACCGGAGCGGTCGGGCCGGCCGGCTCCTGATCGACCGGGCGCCGAAGCGGACGAACGCGCCTGCGGGTGCCCTGGGCAGGGCCCGGTGCCCGGGGCGGCACTAGGCACCGCCGGGTGGGGCCTGCTCTCCCGCCGGCGGTTCCCAGCCGCGCGCAAGAATGTCGAAGATCGCCTCGACGGCGGCACGGCGATCCTGTCGGGCGCGCATGAGTGCCGGGATCTCCAGCACGAAGCGGGCAAGCGCCACGCATGCGACGTCGTCGTGGTCCACGCCGATCTCGTCGGCGATGGCCGCGCCGAGGGCGTCGGTGTGCCGGGTCCACATGCGTTCGCCATACGCGCGGAGCACCGGCGTGGAGTCCACCAGGCCGGCGAAATCGGCAAGTCGCGGATCCGCCGCGAGCGGCAGCCAGGTGTCGAGGAAGTGCTGCCGCAGGGCGTCGACGACGTTCCGCCCGACGGCTCGCTGCCGCACCGCGGCGATCAGTTGTGATTCCCGGTCCTCGGCCCGGTCGAAGACCAGCGCCTCCTTGCCGCTGAAGTGCTTGAACACCGTTGTTGTGGACACGTCGGCCGCGTCGGCGACGTCGCGAACGCCGGCACGGTCGACGACGCCATCCGCGTCTACGAGAAGAGCATGTTCCCCCGCTCCACCGAGACGGCCGAGGCCCTCGTAGGCGCCGCCGAGCACCTGCTGTCCGCCGGCGTACCGGACTTCGGCAACGAGTGGGGCGACCGGCGCTGAGCGCTGAGCCGCACGCCGCGTTCGACGGCGTCGTCGCCCGACACGACGCGCTGCGCGCCCCATTCCGGAGCACCCGCCGTCAAGTCCCCTCCCATCCCGCCCCGTTCCATGCCGCGAGCACGCCGGAAGCAGGCGGCCGACGGCCGGGTCAGGTCGGCCAGCAACGCATCGCGAGGGTGGCGACGTGTTCCAGGGTCTCCCGGGTGACGCCGTCCACGGCCTGGGTGGACATGCCCTGGATCACGGCCGCGTAGTAGGTGGCGAGGGCGTCGGCGTCGGTGTCGGCGGGCAGTCGGCCGGCCGTGATGTCGGTGCTGATCTTGGCACGCATCCCCGCCTTGGCCGCCTCACGCAGCCCGCGCAGTTCGGCCTTGACCTCCTCGGCCGCCGACGTGCAGTTGACGGCCGCGGTGATCACCATGCACCCCGGCGGATGGCCGGGCTCGGTATACGCGTCGGCCAGCGCGAACAGCAGGCGTTCCATGGCGAGGCGCGCGTCCGGCTCGGCGGCGATCACGTCACCGGCGACCGCGCCGTAGGTGACCCCGTAACGCTGGATGGCCTCGCTGAACAGTCGGCGCTTGTCGCCGAAGGCGGCGTACAGGCTGGGCGGCTTGATGCCCATCGCGGCGGTCAGCCCGGCCACCGAGGTCGCCTCGTAGCCGTGTTGCCAGAACTCGAGCACCGCGCGGTCCAGCGCGGCTTCGCGGTCGAAGCCGCGCGGACGGCCCGGGGCACTGGTAGAGGACATGCGGCCATTGTATAGCGCTCACTATGAAACCGGAGGATCTCTGTTACGGTCAGATTCGTAGCGACCGCTACATAATCGACGTCCAGCCGGGGAGCCCGCATGTCCACGCCCACCCTCGCCCTGCCCACACCCACCTACGCCCGTACCGTCCTGGGCTCGGGCCCCGGCCTGCTGATCGCGCACGGCGCGGGCGGCGGCATCGCCGCCAACTACGGACCGATCCTGACCGGCCTGGCCGCGGCCCACACCGTGGTCGGCGTCGACCTCCCCGGCGCCGGCGAGACCCCGCGCGCCGACGCACCCCTCGAACTGGACCACCTCGCCGACCAGTTGGTCGCCGCCGGAGTGGCCGAGGGCCTGGACACCTTCGCGGTCTCCGGCTACTCGCTCGGCAGCGCGGTGGCCATACGCGCCGCGACGCGCCATCCCGAGCGGGTCACCGCACTGGTGCTCACCGCGCCCTTCGCGCACGCCGATCACCGCCTGCGCCTGGCCGCGCGGGTCTGGCGCGGGTTGTACGAATCCGGCGACCGCGCGACGTTGGCCGCGTACCTGACCCCGCTCGCGCTCGGCCCGGCCGCGCTGGCCGCGCTCTCCCCGGAGGAGTTGGCCGCCGTCCTGCGGATGACCTCGGAGACCCCTCCGCCCGGCACGCCCGAGCACACCGAGCTGGTCGAACGGTTGGACGTACGCGCCGACCTGACCGCCATCGAGGTACCGGCCCTGGTCGTGTCCACGACGGGTGACCGACTGGTCGAGCCGAACCACCATCGGGATGTCGCGGCCGGCCTGCGCGACGCGCGCGTGGTCGAACTCGACACGGGCCACCTGCCGTTCGCCGAACGCCCGGCGGAGTGGCAGACCGCGATCGTCGACTTCCTCGATGGGATCGGGGCGGCGGGGGGCATCACGGGTGATCGCCGCGAAGCGTCGAGCCGTCACACCTCCGGATAGGGCCTCGCCCATTCCTCGGCCGGCAGGCGAAGCGCGTTGGCCACGTAGGCGATCGTGCGGTACCACCCCGCCAGAACCAGGACCTCCACGATCTGCGGCTCCTCGAACAGCGCGCGCAGGGCGGCCCAGGTCGAGTCGGTGAGGTCCGCTCCGTCGTGCAGTTCGTCGACCACGCGCACCAGGATCGCCTGCCGCTCGGTCCAGGCGCCGGCGTCGTCGTGCACCGTGGCCCGAAGCTGACGGGCGGTCAGGCCGACCCGCTCGCCGAACACCTCGGCGTGCACGCCCCATTCGTACGCGCAACCGGCCCGCGCGCACACCCGCTGCACCAGCGTCTCGCGCTCGGCGGCGGGCAGCGTGCCGTGTACCAACAACCCGGAGCCGAGAACGCGCATGCGCGAGGCCAGTTCGGGATGGTGCTCCAGCACCCGGAACAGCGCGAGCGGCTGGCGCTCGCGGGCGGGCCCCATCCAACGGGACAACGCCGCCTCGGTCTCGGCGGGATAGGGCGGCGACAGCGGGGTGATCCGCGACATGGGCGCACTCCTCCACTCGGACGGCCACTCGGATGACGATGGCCACTCGGTGCTTCGCTTTCGAAAGCACTATGCTGCTTTCGAAAGCGAAGCACAAGGAGCAGGGGTGCGCACATGGGCGGCGATACCGACGACGAACAGGGTGTTCCCCGGCCGGGCGCCCCGGTCCGGGGCTCGACCACCGGGCGGGCTTCGATGGCCGCGCTCGACCTGCTCGGCCGGCGCTGGATCCTGCGGGTGATCTGGGAACTGAGCCGGGAACCGGCGGGCTTCCGGGCCCTGCAACGCCGCTGCGACGACATGTCCTCCAGCGTGCTCGACAACCGCCTCCGCGACCTGGTCGACGCCCGAATCGCCATCCGGGACGAAGCCGGCCAATACGGACTGACCCCTCTGGGCACCGACCTCGTCGAAGCCCTGGACCCCCTCCTGGCCTGGTCGAACACCTGGGCCCGGGAATTGGGGAACGACTGAGAGGGACCCGTGGCCGCGACAGGACCGCGGATCGAGTGCGCGTGCGGACCCGAGCGGTGCCGCCGCACCGGCGGGCGAGTCGCCTCGACCGGTCCTGCGATGCGCCCGGGCTCAGTCCAGGTCGTGCAGCATCACGTCGCTGATCCTGCCCGCGTCGGCGGTCAGCGTCATATAGGTGTGGTGCGGCTGCCGGCGTCGGTCGGTGGGCGAGCCGGGGTTGAGCAGGCGCAGTCCGGTGTCGGTGACCGTGTCCCACGGAATGTGGCTGTGCCCGAACACGAGTACGTCCACGTCGGGATAGCGCGCCGCGCACCGCCGTTCCCGACCCTCCGCCGGACCCGTCTCGTGCACGACGGCGAATCGTACGCCGCCCAGTTCGACCCGTGCCACCTCCGGCAAGCGGCTGCGCAGATCCGGCCCGTCGTTGTTGCCGTAGACGCCGATCACGCGACGCGAGTGCGCCTCGAACAGGTCCAGCGCGTCCCCGTCGACCCAATCACCCGCATGGATCACGACGTCGACGGCCGCCATCTCGGCGAGCAACCGCTCGGGAACGGCCTTGGCGCGTTGGGGCACGTGCGTGTCGGACGTGAGAAGAACTCGCATACCTCCCACAGTACGAGCCGAGACGCCGTAGAGGACGCCACCGTGCGGGAAAGCTCCGCAATTCCGGCCGAAGCGCGGGAGTTCGGGATGACGACCGACGCGCGAGCCGTGCGATGGTCGCCCGCGCACAGGTCGGCGACCTGCGTAGCGCTGCTGCCTACACTCCGAACCCATGACCTCGACAACGCACGCCGCGGCCGACTCGCATCGGGCCACGGAGCACGTTCTCAACCTCCCCTCCGAGTCCGCGGCACGTACCGCGGCAAAGGAACTGGCCGCCCTGGGACACCTCCTGGTCGCGGTCCGGGTCGCCGATGAGCGGGCGAGAGCCTGGGAGCGGTTGCCGGCGGACACCGACGATCGTCACCGCCACCCGGCAGCACCGCCGCACAGTCCCGTCGATGCGTCGATACGAGCCGGGTGCGCGGCGGGCCGTCGGTGGGTTCGGGGGATCAGGTCGTCGGTGTGACCTTTGCCAGGCCGACCGGGGCGTCGGGGTTGGCGCCGCGGTGGAGGGCGAAGGTCCGGGCGAGGCATTGCAGGTGCGCCGTGGTGGCGATGGCGCGGGCCGATTCGGAGTGCAGGTCGGCGAGTTCGGGCGAAACCATCGCGTACGGTATGCCGTCGGCCACCAGGCGCGCGCGCAGGGCGGCGATGTCCGGGGCGGTCGGACCGCCGAGGTCGACCAGCAGGACCGGCACCCGGTCGCCGAGCGCCGCGATCGGCCCGTGCAGCAGGTCGGCGACCGAGATGCCCTCGGCGAACACCCCCGACGTCTCCCGGATCTTGAGCGCGCCCTCCAGCGCCACCGCGCCGCCGAGGCCGCGGCCGGCCACCACCAGGCGGTCGTGGTGCGCCCAGTCCGCGGCAAGCACCTCGCACTCGGCGGCGCCGGCCAGGACCCGGCCCACCGCCTCCGGGAGGCGGCCCAGATCGGCGAGGTCCGCGACCGTCGACGGCAACGGGCCGAGCGCGAGGGCGATGCCGATCATGGCCAGGAACTGGGCGGTGACCGTCTTCGTGGCCGGGACCGCGACCTCGGTGCCCGCGTCGGTCGCGACGAGCACGTGCGCCTCGGCCGCGAGCACGCTGTCCGCCTCGTTGGTGACCGCCACCACCCGGGCACCCCGTTCGCGCGCGGCCCGGACGGCGGTGACGATCTCCGGCGTACGACCGGACTGGCTCAACGCGGTGACCAGATAGCCGGTGTAGTCGGTGCGCGCGTCGTAACGGGTGACCAGGCTCGGCGCGGCGAGGCCGGCGGGACGTCCGGACGCCATCTCGTACAGGTAGCGGCCGAACACCGCGGCGTTGTCCGAGGATCCGCGCGCGACCAGCACGGCCCCGTGCGGCGGCGTCGGGAGCGCGGCCCGAATCGCCGCGCCGACTTCCGGCAGCCGCGCGACCAACCGGCGCAGCACGTCGGGCTGTTCGGCCATCTCGGCGGCCATCACCGAACCGGGGGCGGGAAGGGTGGAGGGAGCGATGTTCGTCATGTTCATCCCATCGTTCGACTTCGGGTCACGACTTTCTTCACCACGCTGTTCCGGGCCGTGCGGACTTGTGCGGAAGGCGAGTCGTGCGGGTCTTGCGCATCCCGCGAATCGTGCGCTCTCGTGCGTCACGCGAGTGGTGCCGATCGCGCGAGTCCTCCGGGTCGCGCACGTCGCGCGGGTCGTACGTTCCGTGTCGGTCGCGCGGGCCACCTGCGCCACGCGGACCACGCCGGCCACGTCCTTCACGTGATCGACGTGATCGACGTGATCCGGGCGACTCACGTGATTCCCCCACGACCACCGCCGTTTCGAGCCACGCCGCCGTTCGGCCGTGTCTCGGTGCCTCCCCGAACGCCCGCCGCCTCCGATCCGCCTCATCGGGTCGTCAGCGCCCATCGCGGGCGTTCGCCGCGAACCACGTCCCACGCGAGAGCGGCGGCTCCGCGCAACGCGCCGTCGTGGATGTAGCGGGCCGCGACGATCGCCTCGCCCGGATCGGGCGTGCCCGGGGAGTGCTTGGCGAGGAAGCCGCGCAGGACGTCCAGGATCCGGTCGGACACCGCCATCAGCCCGCCGCCCAGCGCGATCCGGGTCGGATCGAGGGCGAGGTGGAGGTTGAGGACGTGGCCGGCCAGCACGTCGAGGGCGTGTTCGGCAACGACCCGCAGCCGGGGGTCGGCGGAGGTGAGGATCGCCGCCGCGTCGGGCGGCGGCCCGTTGCCGGCGAGGGCGTACAGGGCCTGCGTGCGGGCGACGAGGGGGCCGCCGCCGATCAGGGATTCCAGGTCCGGCTCGTCCGGCCTGCCCGGCACCAGCGAGTAGCCGATCTCACCGGCCACGCCGCGAGCGCCGCCCACGATCCGGCCGCCGACGGTGAGCGCGGCGGCCACGCCCGTACCCAGATTGACGAACAACCCGGGATCGGCCCCGACCAGCGCGCCCGAGCGCACCTCGGCCAGTCCAGCCGCCTTGACGTCATTGGCCACCACGACCGGCACCGTCCCGAACGCGGCGCGCGCCAGACCCAGTACGTCCACGTTCTCGATCCCGGGCAGATTCGGCGACAGCTCCACCCCGGCCGAGGTCACCGTGCCGGGACACACCAAGCCCACCGCGACGATCTCGCGGCGGCCGTCCCGGGTCACCGCGGCGGCCTGCTCACGAGCCAGCCGCAACAGCCGATCCAGCGCGTGCGCAATGTCCTCGCCCGGCTCGCGGGTGGCCACCCGACAGCCCGCGAGCACCGTACCGGCCGCGTCAATGGCGGCCATCGCCGTCTTCGTCCCGCCGATGTCGAGCGCGACTATCCCGAGGGAGTCGCGCGGCAGCGGCGGGTCGACCAGGTCAGCGGAGTCGAACACGTCGTCACAATCCTCGGGTGGGGCAATGGAGGTGGTGGCCGAGGCGCCGGCCGGCGGAATCGGCTCGGTCACGACGGATCCCCCACCACCCGCGCCTCCGCGTCGTACCGCTCCCCCCACACCACCGCGCCCGGATCGGCGCCGTGCAGCCCGGCCACCGACCGCGTCCGCCCGCGGGTCACGAACGCCTGCGGCCGGAAGCACATCACCACCGTGTCGCCCGGCCGAATGCCCAGCCGCCGCGCGTCCCGCAGCACGGTGTAGTAGTGGATCGCCCCGTCCGGCGCGGTATCCACCCGCGCCACCCGCTCGATCGCGCCCGCCGCGTCCCGACCCACCAGCGCGGTGAGTCGAAACTCGCCCAGGACCTTGTCCACGTAGTGCCCGGCGGCGAACGCGTACGCGTCGTCCCCGTCCACGTGCGACACCTCGGTCACGTACACGATCGCCGGCCGCTCCGGCGCCTCGTCCGAGAACACATGCAACGGCGTCGTCCCGTGGATCGCGTTGCCCGGCTCGACATGCGTGGCACCCGCGTCGGCGGCGATCGTCAGCGACCGGGCGGAGGTGGTCCCGGGCGCGTTCACCTGACGGATGTCGAACCCGGCGGCCCGCAGCCGCTCCGCCGCCGCGACCACCGTGGCCAGGTTGGGCGTGGCCACGATCCGCCGCTGGTCCGGATCGGCGAGCAGGCACGGGAACGTCGTCACGCCGTGCACCGCGACACCCTCCACCGCGTCGACCTCGCGCGCCGCGGCCACCACGTCGGCGGCCGGGAAGCCGCCGCCGTGGCCGAAGTAGAACCGGTCGCCGTCGCCGTGCACACGCAGCAGCACCGACACCGGCGCGCCGCCGCGCCGTACCGCGGCCGCCCCGATCCGCCGCGCCGTCTCCACCGAGAACACGGTGACCACCTCGGGGTCGGCGCCGACCACGAAGTCCTCGCTGCCGCGCTGCGGTTGCACCAGGTGTCCGACGTGCCCGACCGGCAGGCCGTGCCGGACCGCGGCCGACACACAGGCGGTGTCCACCGCGACCACCGGTCCGAGCCCCGCGTCGATCGCGGTCCGCGTGACGTCGGGGTTGCGCCCGTACTGCTTGGCCATCACGTACGTGGACAGCCCGCGCGAGCGCGCGGCCTCGGCGATCACGGCCGCGTTGCGCGCGATCGTGTCCAGATCCGCCACGTATGTGTTGGCGAGCAGACGGCCCTCCTGATGCGCCGTCACGGCGGCCTCGATCAAGGGACGGTTGTGGGCGAGCAGTCGATCGAGGAACATCGCGGGCTCTCCTTGGAACGGGCGGGGGTGGGGTGGCGTGGGGTGAAGGGAGAGGTGGGAAGGGGGGATTGTCGGGGATCGGTCGGAGGGATCAAGTGCGGACGGGTCGGGTCGCACTCGCCGGCACGGGTATCGCCCCCTCCCCCGTGTCCGCGTCCGTCGTCTCCGTGTCCGAGTCGTCTTCGAAGACGCGACCCATCGCGGCCAGCACCTGCGGACGCGAACGGTGCGCCCAGACCAGATACGCGGTGCCGAGCAGCATCCAGCCGATGATCACGTACGGCACGAGGTTGTTCGGGTGGTCGGGCACCGGCCACAGTTGGCCGTATATCGGCAGCAGCATGAGCAGCACGGTCGCGCCCGGCAGGACGCCGTGCCGCAACGCGGAGAACTCCGCGCGGTGTTCGCGCAGGTAGAAGCGGATCACCGCGATGCTCATCAGGATGTAGATGATCACCATCCCGAGCCCGAGGACGGTGCCGGCGAACCCGTACACGCCCAGCGGACCCAGATCGCCGCCGAAACCGCTGCCCAGCGCCAGCGCGAAGACGAGCGAGAAGCCCAGATAGGCGGTGATCGCCGATTGCGGCACGTGGCGTTCGTTGGTTCGGCCGAGGAAACGCGGGAGTACACCCTCGCGGCCCATCGAGAACAGCACTCGCACGGCCGCGTTCGAGCCGGAGACCACGTTGGCGAACTGGCTGACGATCACGGTCAAGGCGAGGATCCAGGTGATGCCCCAGTAGCGGTCCACCAGGGTGGTCAACGGGGCGGCGTCCTCGGCCAGTTGTGAACCGTGCGCGGAACCGAAGCCGATCGAGGTGGAGTACGCCATCAGCACGTAGAAGGTGCCGATCACCGCGACCGCGGTGAACAGCGCGAGCGGGATGCTGCGCTTGGCGCCGCGCGCCTCCTCACCGAGGGTGGCCACCGACTCGAAGCCGATGAACATCAGGATGCCCCACAACATGCCGGTACCCAGGCCGCTGAACCCGTCGATCGAGTTGCCCGGATCGAACGGCGCCACCGACAGACCCGAGTCACCGCCGTCGCCGAGGATCACCCCCGCCAGGCCGAGCAGTACGCCGACCTCGAGGACCAGGAAGATCAACGCGGTCTTGGCCGAACTGGACACACCGAGCGAGTTGACCCCCCACACCACGGCGGCGAACGCCAACGACATCACCTGCCACGGCACCCGCACGTCGAACTGGCTGTCCAGGAAGTCGTGGCTGTAGCCGCCGAGCGCGGCGAACAACATCGGCCCGACCATGCCGTAGGTGAGCAGCAGCAGCCATCCGGAGAGGAAGCCGCCGGACTTGCCGAAGCCGTGGCTGTTGTAGGTGTACGCGAAGCCTGCCGCCGGCAGCTTGCGAGCGAACGCGGCGATCGTGTTGGCGACCAGGAGGCTGGCCACCATGGCCAGCACGATGGCGAGCGGCAGCGCGTACCCGGCTCCCGCCGCGGCGGGCGGCGTGTTGAAGGCGACGCTGGTGGCGGGGCCCATGAAGGCCATACACATGGCGACGGCGCCGAACACGGACAACGTGTTCCGGCGGAGGGACCCGCCCTTCGACGGCTGTGGGGTGGACATGGGTGGTACTCCAGGCGGTTCGGTGGGGTGGGACGGGCCCCTGGGGGTGCTTTGCCTTTGGCGTTGGCGTTGGCGTTGGCGTTGGCGTTGGCGTTGGCCTTGGCTTGGGCTCTGGATTCCGGCTTCGGCTCCGGCTCCGGCCTTGCGCTGTGCCGGCTGCGCTGTGCGAGGAACGTGGCTCGGATTTGCGGCTGTTCGGGTCGGTGACCGGGTCGCCGGGCTGAGGGTTGGGCCGTCCACGGATGCGGGCAGGGAAGCCCGAGTGGCGCATCTCGCGGGCTCGCGCCGCCGGATGGCGGGCGCGGCGCTCCGTCAGCGCGCCGCCGGCTTGAGCAGCGCGGCCAGGTCCAGATCGGCCCGGACCGCCGCCGCCGCGTCCGCCGCGACGTCGAAGCGGATCCGCAGAGCGGTGAGTCCGCGCGACAAAGCACCCAACGCGCCTGCGAGGTCCGCCAGTTCGGAGTGCACGAGCTCGGGGCACGCGGGCAGTCGTCGGCGTACCCGCTCGCGCAGCCGGGTGGTCATCGCGGCGTCGATGGAGGCGGAGACCCGGCCGCCGAGGACCACCAGTTCGGGTTCGTAGGCGATCGTCACCGCGATCAGCGCCACGCCGAGCGCGCGCTCGAACCGGTCGACCACGGCCCGCGCGGCCGGCGAGGTCTCGACGAACAGGTCCGCGGCGTTGGCCACATCGAGGCCGGCGTCGCGCGCGGCCCGCATCAGGCCCTCGGCGCCTACCAGTTCCTCCACGGTGTGGTCGTCGGAGTCCACCGGCAGGAAGCCGAACTCGCCGACCAGACCGGTCGGTCCGCCCCGCATGTGCCGATCCACGGCCACACCGGCGCCGAAGCCCGCGCCGACGGTGAACATCACGGCGGTGTCGGCGGTACGCGCGGCGCCGTGCCGCAACTCGCCCTCCAACGCCAGGTCGGCGTCGTTGCCGAAGGTGACGGTGCCCTCCAGCGCGCGGCGCACCCGACGGGTGAACAGGTCGCCCTCGATCTGCGCGAGGTTGGTCGCGCCACGCACGCCCAACCCGTCGGCGGCGACCGCACCGGGCAGGCCGATCACGCCGGCGCGCAGCACGTCGGGCGCGGCCGAGTCGGCGTACAGCGCCCGGACCCGCTCGGCGAGCCAATCCGCGAGGTCGTCGGCGGCCAGGTGCCGGGGCGTGGGCTCCTCGTGACAGCGCGGCGAGCGCCCGAGCAGGTCGGTGGCCAGGAAGCGGCAGGTGGTGCCACCGAGGTCGACGCCGACCGCGACCCCGCGCTCGGCAGCCACCTCGATCACCACGCCCTGCCGGCCGCGCCGCCCGGTCTGGAGGACGGCGCCCTCGCGGACCAGACCCTCGTCGAGCAGCCCCTCGACCACTCGCGAAACGGTGGCCGCACTGAGCCCGGTCTGCTGGGTGAGCCCCGCGCGGCTGTGCTGCCCACCGGCCAGCAGCACCGCGAGCAGGCTGGAGCGGTTGGCCCATCGGGCATCGGCCGTCTCCGCCATGTTCACCTCTCATAGTGAAAATATTTCAGTATGAGAGAAAATTAGGCCCGTCACGAAAGGGTGTCAAGAGTCCGTCAAGACCCACCCCAATCCCCGCCCGGGCCGACGCCCGCCCCGAGTCCACACGCCCCAGGCCCGACACGCGAGCGAGGTGCGGCAGCCTGCGGATACGGCCGTCCGCCGCTCCCGAACACAAGCGCACCCCGACCGGCGACGCCGGCGTACGCCGGATCGGTCGGGGTGTGCGCGGTTCGGATCAGCCCTGCCGCCGGCCGGTTTCCACATAGGCGCGGAGGTGGTCGAGGCCGCGTTCGACGATGTCGCCGACGGCCAAGTCGGCGTCCGTGCCGGTTCGGCGGTGTCGGGTGAAGGAGTCCACAGGCAGCGCCTCCCGCCCCTGCTTCCCACCGAACTGGCTCGCGTCGTGGATGCGCTCGCGCTCGACCGCACCGAGATCGAGCGGGTCCTCACCGTCGTCGACCACCACGGTGACGATGCTGTCCACGTCGCTCGGACCGTCCTGAACGATCACGATGCCGGTGTACGGCGTACCCCGCACGGCCCATTCGATCCGCGTACCGGGACCGTCCCGATCCAAGTCGACCTCGGCCGCGACGGAGTGCGCCGCCTCACCGGCGGTCACCACCACCGCGCGACCCGACGTGGCCCGGACAGCGGTGACCGGAGGGAAGTATTCGGGGAGCTTGTCCGTGTCGGACAAGAGCATGTACACCCGGTCGGTGGACGCTGCGACCTGCACGGAACGCGTGTGAAGAACCATGCGCGTACTGCTATCCGTTCAAGCCCGGTTCCATTCGCAATCGCGATCCCGGCGAGCCCGGAAAACCCGACGACCCGCACCCGGTGCGCAGCCGACCCCTCGCGCGCGTGGCTCGGGTTGGTGGGTCAGGTTCGGGTGTCGCCGAGGGATTCCAGGAGGGTGCGAAGGCCGTCGGCGAGGGCTGCGCGCTGCTTGGGGGTGAGGTCGGCGAGCAGGCGTTGTTCGGTGTCGATGTGCGCGGGCAGGACTCCGTCGATCAGGTCGCGGCCCTCGTCGGTGAGCGCGACGAGGACGCCGCGGCCGTCGGATGTGCTGGTGGTGCGGGAGATCAGGCCGCGCGCCTCCAGGCGATCGAGCCGCTGGGTGATGGCGCCCGATGTGACCATGGAGGACCGCATCAGTTCGGTGGGGCTCAGTCGATGCGGGGGCGGGTGCCGGCGCAGCGTGGCGAGTACGTCGAACGACGAGGCGTCGAGCCCGTGTTCACCGAAGGTCCGGGCCAGTTCGACGCCGACCAGTCGCGCGGCGCGGGACAGCCGGGCAAGTACCGCCATCGGTGACGCGTCCAGGTCGGGGCGCTGTGTACCCCACTGCTCCAGCACGAGGTCGACGTGATCTGCCACGGCGTCAGGTTAGCCGAGGAGATCCGGTGAGCCGGGTCACCTCCCCTTCCCAATTACCTTAGCGTTGAGATATCTTTTGCTTAGCACTAAGGAATCAACCGTTCGGTTCGATCCATCCGATCCATCCGATCCATCCGATCCATCCGGCCCGGCCGGCTCGGGCTTGCAATCGAACCCGCCGAGAGAAGGGCACCACCATGCGCATCACCGTGTTCGGAGCAGCCGGAAACGTGGGCAGCCGCGTCGTGTCCGAGGCGCTGTCCCGGGGCCACGAGGTCACCGCCGTGGTCCGGGACGCGGCCCGCTTCCCGGAGCTGCACCCCGATGCCGAGGCCCGAGTGGGCGACGCCGCGCGAGTCACGGACGTTGCCGCGCTGAGCACCGGCCAAGACCTTGTCATCAGCGCCACGCGGCCGGCCCACGGCAGCGAGCAGGACTTGGCCGACACCGCCGAGGCGCTGCTGGCCGGCCTCACCGGAACGGAATCCGCCTGCTGACCGTCGGCGGAGCGGGCAGCCTGACCGTCCCGGACGCGGTCGACACGATGGCCGTCGACGACCCGAGATTCGTGCCGACGGCATGGCGCGGCATCGCGCTCGCCTGCAACGCCCAACTCGACGTGTTCCGCGCCGACGACGGCGTCGACTGGACCTACCTGAGCCCGCCCGCCAACCTCGAACCCGGCACCCGCACCGGAGCTTTCCGGGTAGGCACCGACGAACTCCTGATCGACGCCGACGGCGTCTCGGCGATATCCATGGAGGACCTCGCCGTCGCCCTCATCGACGAGGCGGAACAGCCGAAGCACCACCGCTCCCGCTTCACCGTCGCCTACTGAAGCCGTCCCGATGCGCCTCGCGCGACCACCCGCCGCCCCTCCGCGCCCGGTACTCCGCGCGAAGAAGACAAAGCACCGAAGGGCGCAATGCACCAAAGGACACAAGGCACCGAAGGACACAAGGCACGCGAGCACCCGAGGAAAACAGGGCACACAAAGGAAGAGGCCCACCCTTGACCCACATCCCGCCGAGCACCCGCCGCCCACTGGCCGTCTTCGACCTCGACGGCACCCTCGTCCGAGGCGACTCATTCGGCCACTTCAACCGGGCGCTCCTGCGCCGCTCCCGATGGCGCGTCGTGGCAGCGGCGCTGTGCGTACCGGTCGTCGGCCCGCTGTACGCCTTCCACGCAACTCGACGCCACGCCTTCGCCATCCTCCTCCGCGTCGCCACCATCGGCCTGCCCGCGCCCCGATTCGAGGCCCTGGCCGACGACTTCGCCACCGAACGTACGGCGGAGGCCAACCGGATCACGATCACCCTCGCCCGAGCCCGGGCACACCTCGCCGCCGGCGACCGCGTCGTGGTCGCGACCTCGTGCGCCGACCCCTTGGCCCGCGCCATCTGCCGCGAACTCGGCCTCGGATCGGCGGACGTGATCGCCTCCCACGTCACCCCCGGCCGGACCGGCATGCGACCGCTACCCGCCTGCCGAGGCCCTCGCAAGGTCGCCCGAATCCGCGCGGCCGGCATCACCGATCCGATCACCCACGCCTACACCGACAGTTCCGTCGACCTCCCGCTCCTGGCCGCAGCGACCCACCGCTATCTGATCGACCCCTCCCCCGCCCACCTGACCCGGATCCGCGCCCGACTCGGCGCCGATTACGTGGTGTTGCACTCCCGGTAGCCGACGATCGCGTGGGACACCCAGGCCCCTGCGGTCCCCACCGGGCGAAGACCGCCACACCCGCCCTCCCGCGGATCCGGATCCTTGGACCAGGGCCGATGTACGGAGGCACACGATCCCCTGTCCCGCGGCGAGAGAACGACGTGGCCGCAGGCAGCCTCGCCCGCCCCCGAGTCGCCACTACCCTGTCGCGATGGAGATCACGGAGCGTGCCGTCGGTGCAGTCGTCGGTTCGGCGGTCGGGGACGCGCTGGGCGCGCCCTTCGAGTTCGGGTCGGCCGGTGGCTTCGGTACCCGGTTTCCCGAAGCCCCGCCCGGGAGTTCGCGTGCCGAGGGGCGCTACGCGAACGAGATGTGCGGTGGTGGCGGATGGGACGCCGGCGAGGCGACGGACGACACGCAGATGGCCGTGCACGTGGCGTACTCGCTGCTGGAGCGGGACGGTCTGGACCTGCCCGACATGTTCGCCCGCTTCCAGCGCTGGGCCCGCTCCGAGCCCAAGGACATCGGCCTGCAAACCGAGGATGTACTCACCAACGGCATGCCTTGGGACCTCGCGGCCGGCGTGCACTTCCAAACCACCGGGCGCGCGGCCGGCAACGGATCGCTGATGCGGGCCACCACGCCCGCCGTGTACTTCGCCCGGGACGGCCGGACGGCCACCATGGCCGCCGCCCGCCGGATCGCCGCGTTGACCCACGGCGACCGCGCGGCGTGGGAAGGCACCGCGACCTTCCACGAGTTGCTCCGGGTGACGCTGCTCGGCGGCGACCTGCCGACCGCGCTCGCCGAGACGCTCGCCGAGGTTCACCCCGATCACCGTGAGCGTTACGCCACCGTCCTGGCCCCGACCTGGCATCCCACCGACGCCACGGAGTTCAACGGCGCCGTGTGGCCCTGCCTCGGCTCGGCGGTCTGGGCACTGAACACCACGTGCTCGTACGAGGATGCCCTGCGTGCGGCGATCGATCTCGGCGGCGACACGGATACGGTCGCCGCGGTCACCGGCGCCCTGGCCGGCGCGCGCTACGGCCTGCCGGCCATCCCCGTTCGCTGGACGGACCGCCTCCACGTACCGATACCGGGTTCCGAATCCGCCGGTGAGGTGCTACGCCTGCCCGACCTCGTACACCTGACCAACCGCCTCCTGACCCGTACCGCGGAAACCGCCGAGCCGATCACCGCCGACTGAACTCGCCTTACGGGGTCGTGCTTGCGCCGGCACGCTCGATCAGGGCGCGGTGTAGCGGTGAACTGCCGACGACCTCGGGAACGGTGGCCCGGCCTCGGGCCGACCGCCGGCCCGACGGCGGGGACCCGAAGCCGATCCGGTCGTGGCGGTCGAAGGCCCATGCCACCGAAGCCGACCGGTGACGACGGGGCCGTCGACCGGCCGCCGATCACCACGGATCGGGAATGCCCGCTCCCGTGGTGATCAGGCTGCGCAGACTGCCGTCGACGTAGTGCAGCCAGGCCGTGGAACACGCGCCGAAGCACTCGACGTCCGGCACCAAACCGACGTGGGTGAACCGCAGTTCGGTGCCGCCGGCGGCCGGGACGATGTCGAACACGATCTCGGTTCCGGTCCACTCACCCGGCTCCGGGATGAAGGACAGGTGGCTGTCGGTGACCCGCCAGACCACGCGACTGCCCGGCTCGAGCTCGACCACGCGCTGTCGGCTGTAGTGCTGGGGAGGATGCCGGCACGCGCCGTCGCTCGCCCTCCGCTTACGACGGCGACTGCGTGGGTGGCTTCTGCGTCTGCGTCTGCGTCTGCGTCAGCGTCTGTGTTCGCCGGGCGTACGCGCGGGCCGCGCGCACTCGGTCGCCGCAGCGGACCGAGCACCACTGACGGGAGGCGTGGGTGCGGACCAGGAAGCGGCTACAGGGGGTGGCGCCGCACGGGGCCAGGCGCTCGGCGTCCGGGCCGGTGAGTAGGTCGGCGGCGTCCGCCGCGAGGATCGCGATGGCGTGATTGACGATCTGGTCGACCGGGTGCGCCTGGGCGCGGTACGGCCCGCGCACCTCGTCCCAGTGCAGCAGCGCGGCCGACGGGGCACTGGTCAACGCGTCGTTGATGGCTCGTACCGACGCGTCGGGCGCCAAGAGAGCACCGATCCGAGACGAGAGCAGTGTTCGCACTTCGTCGCGCAGCGCTCGCAACCGGCCCGCGCACACGTCGTACAGCACGGTGTCCGGCGGCGCGAGCTCTCGGGTCACCAGCCACTCCTTCGCGGACGCGGGCGTGCCGAGCAGATCCACTTCCTGACCACCGGGCAGCGCGAGGTCGGTATTGGCCAGGTCGAGCGCGAGATAACGCTCCGCCCCCGGCGCGGCCGGCAGCACCGGATGAGCGGCGTGGGCGGCACGAGCAGGCTCGCCCAACACGGTCTCCTTCATGACTCTCATGTTAAGCCTTGCCGTTGTCCGTGAGGATCGGCTAGCTTTTCTCACGGCAAACACAACAATTATCCGTGAGGTGTCCAGTGACCGGCAGCAGTGCGACCAACGCGCAGAACGTCCAGGGCAAGCGGGGGAACGAGCAGATCGCCGTCCGCGTCTTCGGTGGTCCCTCCGCGCTGATCGAGTTCGGCGGGCTCACGTTCCTCACCGACCCCGCGTTCGACGCGCCCGGCGAGTACCCCATCGGCGAGAACCGTTTCCTGACCAAGACCGCCCCCGCCACCATCGACCCGGCCGACCTCGGCCCCATCGACGCGGTCCTGCTCTCCCACGACGAGCACCCGGACAACCTCGACCATTCCGGCCGGGCGCTGCTCGCCGACGTCCCACTGGTACTCACCACCCCCAGCGGCGCGGGCCGCCTCGGCGGCACGTCCCGGGGTCTGGCCCCGTGGGAATCGGTGGACCTGCCCCGCCCCGGCGGCGGCACCGTCACCGTCACGGCCACCCCCGCCCAGCACGGGCCGGAAGGCTGCGAACCCATCACCGGCGAGGTCGTCGGCTTCGTACTGACCGCCGCCGACCTGCCCACCGTCTACGTCAGCGGGGACAACGCCTCCCTGACCGTGGTCGAGAAGATCGCCGCACGCGTCGGCCCGGTCGACACCGCCGTGCTGTTCGCCGGAGCGGCCCGCACGCCGCTCTTCGACGGCGCGCTCCTCACCCTGGACAGCGCCCAGGCCGCCGAAGCCGCCTCGATCCTCGGCGCACGGCGCGTGGTCCCCGTGCACTTCGACAGTTGGGGCCACTTCACCGAGGGCCGCACCGCCCTCATCGACGCCTTCACCGCGGCCGGCCTGATCGACCGCCTGGAATTGGCCTGACCCCACCGACCCGAACCCCGGCTCCCGAGACCTCACCCACCTCGGGAGCCGCGCGCAGGCGTCGCCTCCTCGCCCCGCTCGTTTCCCACACCGGACCCGAACGCCGTGCTCCGGGCGGCCCGTCCGTGGCCCCGCCCCGAACAGGACCGGCGGAATCGCGCACCACGACAGCGACCGCGCGCGCCACGACTACGGCTACGGCTACGGCTACGGCTACGGCTACGGCTACGGCTACGGCTACGGCTACGACCCACCGATGGTCGAACGGGACGACCGGGCACCTCTCCGACCACCGTCAACGCACGAAGTGCAAAGTACGAAGTACGAAACGATCACGATGTACGGAGCCCCAGCGCAATGAGCGGACACCCGGCCGCGGAACGCCTCACCCGATACACGAAGGCCGAGCAGAACGAGATCCTGGGCGACGGTGCCGACCCCTTCGGCGTCGCGGACACCGGCCTGACCTGGCTGCCCAAGGAGGATCACTTCGGCATCAGGGACGCCGGCCGTCTCGTGGCCCACGCCGGATTGTTGCGATTGCCCGTGTCGATCGGCGAGGTCGACACGGAGGTGGTGGGCATCGGCGGCGTGGCCGTCGCACCCGATGTGCGCGGACGCGGACTGGCCCGGACGGTTTTGGCGGCGGCCCTTGATCACGCCCGAACGATGGGGCCACGACACGGCCTTCTCTTCTGTCGACCGCCCCTCGTCCCCTTGTACCGGCGGCTCGGGTGGCATTCCCTCGACCGAGACGTACACGTCCGACAGCCCGAGGGCCTCGTTCTCATGCCGCTGCGCACCATGTGGACGCCCCTGCACGACGCCGCGACCTGGCCGGACGGCGCGGTACGCCTGCGCTCCTTCCCGATGTGACCCGCACCCGACCGGCGGACGCGCCACCTCGCCCCGCACAACCGGCCGGGCAGCCCACACCCGGCCCGGGCACCCGCGCGTTCGACCACACGGCCGCCGGAGTTCGAGCCGGTAGGATCAACACCCGATGAACGCCGGTACGACAGATCCGATGATCGACATCCCGCCGGGGCGGGTGACCCTGACCGACCGCCGGACGCAACGCAGTTGGTCGGTCGAGCTGGCGCCCTACCGGCTCGCCGCGTTCCCGGTCACCCGGGCGCTGTACGCGCGGGTCACCGGCCTGCGACCGAGCGGCCCGCAGGGGGATCGGCTGCCGGTCGAGAGTGTCTCCTGGTGGGACGCGGTGCGGTTCTGCAACGCCCTGTCCCGGCGCGACGGGTTCACACCGGCGTACCGCGTCGACGCGGACGACGAGGGCATCGAGTGGGACGCCGCCGCCGACGGGTACCGGCTGCCGACCGAGGCCGAGTGGGAGTACGCCTGCCGGGCCGGCACGACGGGACCGCATTACGCCCCTCTGGACGAAGTCGCCTGGTACCGCGCGAACTCGGGCGAGCGCGTCCACGACGTGGGCGGCAAGCAGCCCAATCCCTGGGGCCTGTACGACATGCTCGGCAACGTCTGGGACTGGTGCTGGGACGTCTACGACGCCGAGGTGTACGGCTCCTACCGGGTGCTGCGCGGCGGCGGTTGGTTCGACGAACACTGGAGTTGCCGAGCCTCCGCCCGCCGCCGCAGCCACCCGACCTTCAAGGTCGACGACGTGGGCTTCCGCATCGCGCGCACCCCCCGCTGACCTGCCCGGCTGCCCGGTCGGTCGGCGGGCCCGCCGCGTACAACGGATCGAAGCCCGGTCCGGGGCCGGTGCGAAGCCTGCTCCCGGTCGGGTCGCAGCCCAGTGCCGGGCGCGGCATCAGTCCCCGTCCACCGCGCTCGCTCCCAACACCCCGGCCGTGAACCGCGCCAGGTCCGCCCGCATTTGCTCCCGCGTCATCCGCTCTCCGCCGACGAGGTGTTCCACGAGGTCCGCGCGCGTGGCGGCGAGCAGGGCATGCGCCGCGAATTCGCCGTCGCCGAATCCGGGGATCCGCTCCAACGCGGCCCGGATCGCGCCGTGCCAGCGTTCGTAGTGTGCCGCGTCGTAGGGACTGTCGCCGCCGGTCCCCTCCAGCGCCAGGGCCAGGTGGCGATGGTCCAGCTTGAAGCACAGGACGGCGTCGAGCAGCGCCGGTACACGCCGAAGCGGCGGCGTGTCGGGCCCCAGGGGCGGTGGACCGGATTCGACGGCGAGCTCGATCGGCGCCAGGCGCATCGCGTACAGCGCTTGAATCAGGCCGGTGCGGTCGCCGAAGCCGCGGAAGAGCGTCGCCTTGCCGACGCCTGCCGCCGCGGCGATGTCGGCCATGGTCACCGTCTCCGGGCTCTCGCAATGGGCGAAGAGCGAATCGGCAGCCGCCAGAACGGCCTCGCGATTGCGCGTGGCGTCCGCGCGGGGCCTGCGTTCGGTCATGCGCTTCCTCCGTCTTCGTCGTCCATGACGCGCCTCCGTATTTCCTCGGGCAGCCCTCGCTTGCAAAGCGGACCCCGGGTCCGTATTGTCGAATTATGAAACGGACCCCGGGTCCGTATCGTACGGGATGGAGATACCCATGAGCCCGCTCGCCCGCCGGGACGTCGCCGACGTCGCCGGGAGCAACGCGTGAACGAAAGCCAACCCGCGCAGGAGACAGCAGGCGTGCAGGAGAGCCGACTCGCGTACGAGACCCGGGAGTTCACCCTGGTCATCGGAGCCACCGGCACCACCGGCAGCCGCATCGCCGCCCGGCTCCTCGCCGCAGGACACCCGGTCAAGGCCGCGAGTCGGCGCGCCCGTCCGGTACACGGAGCCCATTCCGTGCGGTTCGACTGGGACGACCCCACCTCCTGACGCGACCCACGAGCGCGCCGGCGCACCCGCCCGCTCAGCCGGCCGCGGCGCCGAACCACTCGGACAGCCGGCTTTCCAGTTCCGACTGATCCTCACCCACCCACACCACGTGGCCGTCCGGCCGCAACAGCATCGCGGACACGTCCGGTTCCTCGCCGAGATCGGCGACGTGGTCGACGCGATCCGCCCAGCCCGTCACCGAAAGCCGGCCGGTCCGGTCGAGCAGCAGTCCGCGGCCGGCGTGCATCCGCTCGTACAGACGCCCCACCTTCAGCGGCACGTCCCGCATCCGCCGACCGAGCAGTTCATGGCCCTGGTCGTCGCCGAAGTCGTAGCGGATCCCGACCGCGGAGATGATCTCGGTGACGTACCGGTTCACCTCCTCGAAATCCATCAGCTTCGAGAACAGTTCCCGCAGCGCGGTCGCTCCCGGATCGGTCCCCAGCAGGGTGATCTGCGCCCGCGTGTTCTCCAACACGGCGGCGCCCACCGGGTGCCGTTCGGCGTGATAGCTGTCCAGCAGCCCTTCCGGTGCCCAACCGTTGACCGCGGCACCCAACTTCCAGCCGAGGTTGAACGCGTCCTGCACGCCGAGGTTGAGCCCCTGCCCACCGGTCGGCGGGTGGATGTGCGCCGCGTCGCCGGCCAGCAGCACCCGGCCGACCCGATAGCGCTCGGCCTGCCGGGTGGCGTCGCCGAACCGGGACAACCAGCGCGGCGAGTGCACGCCGAAGTCGGTGCCCGCGACGGCCCGCAACCGCTGCTTGAACTCCTCGAGGGTCGGCGGGGTCGAACGATCCTCGGCCACCCCGTCGGCGGGCACGACGATGCGGTACAGCCCCTCGTTCTCGTCCTGGAGAGGCATGAGGCCGAACCGCAGTTGAGTCTTGTGGACTTCCGCGACGACGGCGGTGATCGTCGCCGGATCCGCAGTCACCTCCATGACACCCAGCATCGTCTCGACCTTGGCCGGCTCCCCGGGGAAGCCGACGCCGATCCCCTTGCGCACCGCACTGCGGGCGCCGTCACACCCGACGAGATAGCGCGAGCGCAGGCGCGTACCGTCCGCCAACTCGACGCTCACCCCGTCCTCGTCCTGGCTCAGCCCGACCACTTCGCAGCCGCGCCGGATCTCGGCACCGAGTTCGCGGGCCCGCTCGTCGAGCACCCGCTCGGTCAGCGGCTGGGGCGTGGCGAGGCCGTACGGGTGCGCCGTGTCCAACCGCTCCGGCCACGGCTTCATGATGCCGCCGAAGAGACCACCTGCCTGGAACTTGTCACTCACCGCAAGGAACCGGTCCAGCAGACCGCGCTGGTCCATCATCTCGACGCTGCGCGTGTGCAGGCCCTGCCCGCGGGATTCCCCGGTCGGCTCGGTCAACTTCTCCAGCACGACCACGTGGACTCCGGCCAGCCGCAACTCGCCGGCCAGCATCAAGCCGGTCGGTCCGCCGCCCACCACGATCACGTCAATCATCAAAAACGCTCATTTCCGCAGGTTGTCGAGCTGAGGTCGATCATTCTGCGGCTCGACGGGGGCCTTGCCGCAAGCCCCCCGGTGCGCTATAAGTTGAGAGTGGCAAGGAGTGAACACACTCCTTGCCTTTCGCTTTTCCCACCCCATACGGACAAGCGAGCAGTGTGATGAGGTCCCGCGTGGTGCGCACGTCGCCGAGCGATCGGTACACGGTGCGCAGGCTCGCGTTGTGGGCGTGGTCGGTGCCCGTGGCCGTGGCGTCGGCGACGACGATGACGCGGTAGCCGAGGGTGAAGGCGTCCCGGGCACTGGACTCGCAGCACACGTCGGTCGTGGTGCCCGTGATCAGGATGGTGGTGATCCCTCTCGCTTCCAGAAGGCCGGGCAATGGGCAACGCCCCGGAAAGAAGGCGCTGTGCGCGGTCTTTGCCGCGAACAGGTCGCCGACCACCGGTGTCAGTCCGGGACTCAGGCGCTGTTCCACCGGCCCGGTCCCGCCACTGGCCAGGTACAGGGCGGCGACGGTCGGGCCGTAGAACTCCCGAGCCGCCTCGATGTTCGGTGTGGGCTCGGGGAGGACCCACGCAACGGTGCCGCCCGCGCTGCGCATGTGGGCGGCCAGGTTCCGGATGCGGGACACGATGCCGCGGGCGTAGGGATTGGCTTCAGTGAAGAACGGCACCATGTCGATCACCACCAACGCCGTACGGTGCGGATCGAGATGGGGATACGCCCAACGCCGCCCTCGCCGCCTCTCGTGCCGCTCGTACTCGCGCTCCGGGATACACCATGCGTGCGCGGGGTCCCGGTCATTCGAGGTGGGCATGACACCAACTCCTCCTCGCGCCCCTCTCGAACCTTCGCGGTCCAGGGGACTCGGTGTTCGGTGCGACACGACGTCGTCGATGTCCCTGCACGACGACCTTGGGGGTTGCCACGCTCAGGGATCAGCGGGTCGGGGCCAGGATCAGGGGGTCAGGATCAGGGGTCAGGATCCGGGAGCACGGTCAGGGAGGGTCAGGGGCGAGCGTTATCACCCTGCGTATTCATCGTCGACTCACCCGTGACGCGTGGGGGATACACACGGCATGATGCCGGTTACACCATGTGGGGTACAGAGGGCCGGACCGCCCACCGCGACCTCTCCCCCACCGGTGCGCATGGCCGGCACCGACCATCGACGGGGGATCCGAACTCGTGCTCTGCCCATCCTGCGGCGCCCGCTCGACGCTGCCGGACCGCTGTACCAACTGCGGTCACCAGGAATACGCCCCGCCCGCCGCCCCGGTATCCGACTCGACGGCGCCCCTGGACCAGCGCTTCGCCCGGTTCGGTCCCGCCGCGACGCCGCCACCGGGTTGGTACGCCCCGGTCTTCCGCTCCCTGCGCGGACCCGCCCTCGCGCTCTACATCCTGCTCGGCGTCACCGCCGTCTTGTCCCTGCTCGCGGCGATCGCACTGTTCCACCGCGCCAATCTGGTCGACCAGACCCTGCGTGGCGGATGGGTGTCCGCCGACCCCGACGCGGCGAATCATTCCATCGGCGTGTGGTGGGGCTTGGCGAGTCTGGCCATCGTCGCGGTCATGGTCATGTTCGTCATCTGGTTCCACCGCGCACGCCGTAACGTCGAACTCTTCCCGCCTTCGGTCCAACATTTCTCCAGCGGTTGGGCGATCGGCGGCTGGTTCTGCCCGGTGGCCAACCTGTTCTTCCCGCCGCTGATCGCGCACGACATCTGGAAGGCCAGCGACCCGCGCGCGCCGATGCGAGGCGGCTTCACCCCGGGCCGGCATCCCCTCCTGTCGGCTTGGTGGTTGACCTACGTCGCGGCGAACATCGTGATGCTCTTCGGTGTCTTCGGGCGTGAGAACGATGGCGGCGACGACTTTTCGGGTACCGATTCCTGGCGGGAGTACCACGAGTCGTACCGCACCGCCGACACCGCCGCGGGCTGGGCCTTTCTCATCCTCATCGCGGCGGCCGGCCTCGCCATCGCGGTCGTGGCCCGGATCACCGCATTCCAGTCCGAGTACGAGCGTGCCTTCGTCACCCCGCCGACGATGCACCCCATGCATCCCATGTACGCGATGCATCCCATGCACTCCGCGTATCCGATGCAGGCGGCGCACCCCGCGCATCCCATCGCGGGGATGCTGGGCACGCCGGGGATGCCCTCGATGGAACCGGCCCCCTCGGCGTACCCGACGCCCCCGGGCCGGCCGACCCACCCGACGCAGCAGCCCGATGCCGGTCGGACGACCGGAAGCCACGAGCCGCCCCCGGTCCCCCACCAGCCCCCGCCCCGCCCCCGGAACCCGCCGGCCCCGTTCTGACCGAGCCGGGACCCCCCTCCTCCCGCGAAGTTGCCCTGGACAGAGGGGCATTCGGCGCCGGCACGGGCAACTCCACGGCGACGGAGAGGCCGCGACTCGCGTCAGGCGTCCGCACCCGCGGTCACGTGGTGACGCGGTCGTGCGGTCGCACTGTCAGACGTTGTCGCGTGTCCGTCCCCGTGATCGAGGCATCTCGGTCGCGGCGGCGATCTCGCGCAGGGCCAGCGTCGCCGCCTCGATCGCCGCCGCCGGTGCGCCGCGCCAGACCTCGGCGTGCGCGGCGGCGTTGGCACGGACCGCGTCCTCGGCGACCTGTACGCCCCGCGGCGTCAGGCTGATCAGCGTGCCCCGCCCGTCGCCCTGATCCGGAAGACGTTCGGCGAGGCCCTCGGCGACCAGATGGTTGGTGACATTGCTGGTACCGCCCGAGGAGAGCAGCAGCGCGCGGCTGAGTTCCGTCGGCTTGAGCCGATAGGGCGCGCCGGCCCGACGCAGCGCGACCAGGACGCCGAACTGGGCCGGGGTGAGCCCGAATTCGGGTAGCTCGCGTCGGGTCGCCTCGTCCAGGTCGGCCGCGAGCAGCATGATCCGCTTGCTCAGTTCCGTCGTCGCGTCCAGCACGTCGGGCAGTTCGGTCTGCCACGCGCCGATGAGGGCGCTCGCACGGTCCTGGGGGGCAGTCATGTTGACAGCGTATTACAACCACCTGATAGCTTTCAGAAAAGCTTTCAAGTGAGCTTCTTGGTGTTCGACGTCAGTTCGAGACCGGTGCGAGCCCGGTGCGAGCCCGGTTCAAGCCCGGTCCGACTCCGGTCCACTTCCCATCCGCTCTGCTCCGATCCCCCATACCTCCACACACCCTCCGGAGACACCCGTGACCACCTCCGCCACCCACGCCCGCACCCACTCCCCCGACCGGTTGCTCCTGCGCGGCGGCACCGTCGTCGACACCGACCCGCATGTCACCGCCCGGCCGAACACCGACGTCCTGATCGAGAACGGCACGATCGCCGCCGTCGGCTCCGGGCTGTCCGCCGAGGGAGCCGAGGTCGTCGACGCACGCGAGCGGATCGTGCTGCCCGGATTCGTCGACACCCATCGCCACGTCTGGCAGTCGGTACTGCGGGCGGTGGCCGTGGACAGCGACCTCGGCGACTACCTCGGGTTGGTCCTCGGCCGACTCTCCCCCGCGATGCGTCCCGAGGACGTGTACACCGGCAACCTCGTCGGCGCGCTGGAGTGCCTGGACTCCGGCATCACCACGGTGCAGGACTTCTCGCATGTGCAACACCGCGCCGAACACGGCGACGCGGCGGTGAGCGGACTGCGCGCGGCCGGCATCCGGGCCGTCTTCGGCTACGGCCACCCGCCGTTCGACCCGGCCGCCCGCGACCCGCGCCTCGTGCGCGACCTGCGCGCACGACTGTTCGCCGGCGACGACGAGCTGGTCACTCTCGCGCTCGCCCCCGGCGGGCCGTCGTACACACCGATCGACGTCGTCGAGGAGGACTGGCGCCTGGCCGCGGAGTTGGACATCCCGCTGGCCATACACGTCGGCAGCGGTCCGGTCGCCCAACGTCCCATCGAGGCGCTGCGCGACCGCGGCCTGCTGAACGCACGCACGCTGTACATCCACGGCAACTCGCTGCCCGACGACGAGCTCGCGATGATCGCCGACTCCGGCGGCGCGCTGTCGATCGCGCCGCACATCGAGGCACAGATGGGACACGGCGCTCCGATGATCAACCGCTCCCGCACCGTGGGACTGGTCACCGGTCTCGGGGCCGACGTGGTCACCAGCGGCCCCGGCGACATGTTCTCGCTCCTTCGCGCGACCCTGCTGACCAGCCAACTAGCCGAAGGATCAAGGCTGTTCGCAGCCGACATGCTGCGTATGGCCACCATCGGAGGGGCCGCCGCGCTGGGCCTGGCCGATCGAATCGGATCGCTGGCCGTGGGCAAGCAGGCCGACGTGGTCCTGCTCCGCGCGGACGCGGTCAACCTGGTCGGCGCCACGCACGACATCGCCGGGGCGGTCGTGGCGTGCGCCCATCCGGGCAACGTCGACACCGTCCTGGTCGCGGGCCGCACCGTCAAGCGCGCGGGCCGACTCACCCACCCGCACCTGTCGACCGCTCTCGCGGACGCCCACAACTCCGCCGCCCGCCTGGCGACCACGCCCTGACCCATCGAGCACGAGCCGGCACGACCGGATACGACCGGGCGTGCCGGCAACGACAGCCGACGATCGGCAACCGGCCGGGAAACGGCATGCGGTGCCGGTGGCACCCCACATGTCCTCCCGGTTCACTCACCTCCCGCTTCCCCGTTCGTTGACCCGTGGACAGTCCTCATGCAGGCTCTGGTCCCAGATGTGGGGGATCATCGTGGGGAGGCACAGGGTGACGTACTGCGGGAGCTGTTCCGGACAGCGCTATGTCCCGATGGACACGATCTGCAACGGCTGTGGCGGGTCCGGCCAGAACGGAATGGGCTCGGACAACAATTGGTCCTGCTCGGGATGCGGCGGATCCGGGCGGATGCAGGCGATGGTGCCGTGCCCGACATGCGGTGGGTCAGGGGGATTCGCGGACGGCGGCGGCCCGGCGTACGCACCCCCGCAGGTCCCACTCACGCGTGCCGGGCGAATAAAGGCCAAAGTCTTCAACCTGGTCGCCCTCGGCGGAGTGGCCGCATACGTGTACTACTCGACGCGATAGACCCCACCGAAGCCGAGCCGACACCGCAGCCGAGCCGACACCGCACGGCGGCTTCGGGCGGAGCAACGGTCACCGTCCGGTCCGCCCGAAGCCGCGCGGAGGGCGATGCCTCCGCAGCGGAGAACGACACCTCTATATATAGGACGCGCTCATGGCTGGAACGCGCCTATATAGGGGTACCGCTTCAGCGAGCGAACCCCCTCCGCCCGGCCCCCGAGGCACACTCGCCCGCACGCCGTCGCCACACCATCCGCGCCCACACCTGGCCCGCGGTCACCGCCTGGCGAAGCTCGCCTCGCCGAACCGGCGCCGCTTCCACTTCGGCGAGACTGCTCGACCCGCGCGGCGATCGACCGTCCCCGCAATCGGCCTTCCTTACGATCGCCCCTCGCCGCAATCAAACTTCCCTGCGGTCGACCTTCCCTGCGGTCAGCCTTCGCCGCGACGGGACACCGCTCTCTGTCCGAGCCCTCCGTTAGTCTCGCTTCCCCGGCAATCGAACAAGGATTCGATCAACAAGCGACCATTCTCCTCGTCGAGTTCTCGGAAAGGGCCCCTGTGAAGGTACGGATATCCCGCGACCGCCTCGTCGAGGGCATCGGCTGGGCCGTGCGCGCACTGCCCGCGCGACCGGTCATTCCCGCTCTCGCCTCGTTCCGACTCACTGCTGCCGACGGCGCCCTGACAATCTCCGCGTACGACTACGAGGTGTCGGCCGGTATCGAGGTCTCGGCCGAGGTCGGCCGGCCCGGAGAGATCCTGGTCCCCGGTCGGCTGCTCGCCGACATCGCGCGCGCCCTCCCCCGCGACCACCCGGTGGACCTGAGCGTGGACCCGGCGCGAGCCCGGGTGACCTGCGCCGGTTCGTATTTCGCGCTCCCGCTGCCGGCTCTCGCCGACTATCCGGCCACGCCACCGCTACCGGAGACCGCGGGGACCGTGAGCGCGGCCGGATTCGCCGAGGCCGTCGCGCAGGTCGCGATCGCCGCGGCCCGGGACGAGAGCCTGCCCGTACTCACCGCGATCCGGCTGCACCTGGCCCACGACGCGCTGATCCTGGCCGCGACCGATCGTTATCGGCTGGCGGTGCGACGGCTGCCGTGGCGCCCGGCCACCGAGGATCCGGCGCGAACCGCCCTGGTGCCGGCTCGGGTACTCGCCGATCTCACCAAGCACCCGGGTGCCGGCGAGGACCTCCGGCTCGCACTCGGCCCGGAACCGGGTCGCCGCGGCCTGCTCGGGCTGGCCGGGGGTGGGCGACACGCGACCACGCGACTGCTCGACCACGAGTTCCCGCGCTACGACTGGCTGTTCGACAACGAGACCACCGCCGTCGCGACGATCGACGCCGCGGCGCTGATCGAGGCCGTGCGGCGGGTGTCCCTGGTGGTCACCCGCAACGCCCCGGTCCGGCTGTCGTTCGCACGGGACTCGCTCCGGATCGAGGCCGGTACGACCGACCAGGCCGAAGCGCGCGCAACGGTGCCGGTCGCGATGACGGGCGAGCCGACCAGGGTCGCGTTCAATCCGACCCACCTCCTGGACGGCTTGGCCGCGCTCCGTACGCCGACCGCTCGGCTGGTGTTCAGCGCACCCACGAAGCCCACCGTCCTGACAGACGACACCCACGCGGACGAGCCGAAGCGGACGAACGGGTCCGATGATCCGAACTCCCCGGCCGATCCGAACAAGCACGCCGGCAGCCCGAATCGCGACGCCGACGCCCCGAGCGCCTCGGAGCCTCCGGACTATCGCTACCTGCTGATGCCGATGCGCGGCACCTGATCAGCCTGCCGGCCCGACGACTCGCCAGGACTCACGCCGCGCGGCCCATCAGCGCGTTCAACACCGCGTCCGTATCGGCCAGGTCCGCGAGCACAACATCGGCGCCCGCCTCCGCCAACGCGGCCATGCTCGTCCTACCGGTCGCCACCGCCACGCACCACGCGCCGGCCGCCCGGGCCGTGGCGACATCGCGCACGGTGTCCCCGACTATCACGGTGTCCGCACCGACGTGCCGCAGACCCAGGTGCTCCTCCGTACGTGCGAACGCCCGCGCGGGCAGGTCGGTTCGCTCGTAGGCGTCGTCGCCGTACGCACCGAGCCGGAAGTCGACGTGGTCGGCGAGGCCGAAGACCGTCATCTTCAACACGGCGAGCGAGTAGAGGTTGCCGGTAAGCACCGACTGGTGTATGCCGGGCATCGTGCCGAGCGCGGTCAGTACCTCCGCCGCACCTGCCAGGACACGCCCTTCCGCAGCCAACTCGGCTTCACGTACCCGGAGTTCGGCAACGATCAGGTTCAGGAAGGCATCGAGCATGCCGCCCTCCGGGGGCATCCCGTGCGCACGTAGCACCTCGCTCGCCGCAGCCAACTCGGTACGCCCGTCGAACTGCCAGGGCTGGTCCAGCGCACGCCCGGAAATCTGGCGAAACGCCGCGGCGTAGGCTCGCCTCGACACCGTTCCGCCGTCGATCAGCGTGTGGTCGATGTCCCACAACACCAGCCGGGGGCCGGCTTCATCAGTCGCCATGCGCACTCCGATCGTCGACAACCACGTGTGCGGCCGTTGCTCAGAGCATCGCACTCGTCGCCCCACGCATCGACGACGGGGTCACCGAAGTCGCTACGGAGAGCGCTGACATGCGCACTCGGAGTGCTTTTCGTCGGATCGTGCCACTCCCGGGACGCCCGATCGATGGATGCCGAGACAAGCCGATGACGCCGAGGGCACTTCCTTATCAACCGTAAAAGTAGATTTCCTGCCTGTTTACGGTAATTTCGACAGTCGATCACGCGGCCCGGCTCATGCCCGGGAAAGCCCGACACCGGCGCTTCGCGGCCCCACACCGCCGCCCGCCGTGCTTTTCCGAGAGCCGGCGGGCCCCGATATCACCACGAATCCACCGCGCCCACTCTGCGGAGAGGCACGAGGAAGGCTCTGGGAAGGCCCCGGGAAGGCGCCGGCAGGGCATCACGGAGACGCCGGACAAACGCGAGAGAGCGCCGCGTAGGGCGTCGCATGGACGCTGATGCACGGCGACCAACGGACGGGTCGAGCCACTCCGGAAATGGCCTTTGACCTGCAACTTGCATGGCAACCGGTTCGGCAATCCGCACGGTGGTCTGTCCGTGGAAATGTGCGTGGCGATGTGCGTGCAGATGTATGACGTTCTATAACCCAACCCGTTCGTCAATCCGCATGGCTGTATGGGCGGGTGTGCGGGTGGCTGTGCGGCTCGGTCGGCGGACGCGCGGAGTCCTGGGCGGCCGGTCGGAGCAACGGGCGGAACAGCGGCCCGGGCGGTGGAGCCGCCGGTGGATCTCGCGGCGGGTCTCACGACGGGGCGTCGGCTCGGTGTGGCGGCCGGTCACGCAATGGGGCGAACGGTGGATCCGACGGTCGATCAAGCACCGGCTCACGCGAACGAACACGCGACGAAACAGACGACGGAGCACACACTCGGCGCCTGGGTATTCATGCGTGACAGGGGATGGATGTGCGGGCGGATCTTCCAACATGCAGATCGAACACGGCGGCAATGCCTTATTTTCTGGGCTTTTGCGCTGTTCTCGTGACGACGTCATCGCGATACGCGACACGCCGACTCTCCTGACAGGAAGTTATTTGCCGGAGATCGCGATAAGCTTCGGGCGTTGACACGAAAGGACGGTCATGGCCACTTCCCGGGAGCGTTGGACCGTGGCGAGGCTCGCGGCCATCGCGGGTCTGCCCAGCAAGGTGGGCTACGAGGCACGGGACCGAAACGTGCTGCACCCGACGGTGCTCTCGCCCAGCGATGTATTGCCCCTGCTCACCTTCGAGGCTTTGCGAAGGATCAGCTGGCCGGGCGAGAACTATGCGCGCAACACGCCACAACGTCTGCGCCTGTGGGAACACCTGGCCATCGAGCACTCACGAGTGGGCGATCTCGCCGATGTCGACCCGATGACCGGCCTCTACGTGCACCCCTCGGGTGCCGACCTGGCCGTTCGACCGAGTGAACACGCCGCGCTCGCGCTGCGGTTCGTCGAAGAGAACACGCCCTACCAGTACCTCACGCTCGGCGCGTGGGCTCAGCAGGCTCTGCGGGCCCTCGCCGCCGAACAGGAGCAGGTCGGACGACGCCACGGTGCCGCCTGACCACCCCGCGGCGGAATCGGCCGCAAAAGCAGAGCGAGTGGCCTAGGAGTCCAGCCCTAGTCCACTCGCTCGCAGCTCAGCGCCCCTAAGGGCGCCGTCGGAGAAAGGAGGCCTGTCAGCCGCTTACACAACCGAACAGTGAGACCCAGCCGTTCCGGTACTTCCACGCGCCGAACGGTCGGGTCAGCCATACCTCTTTCTCTTCACCAGCTTCAGGAGCAGATCATACCTGCGATCCCCGAGGCAGGCCCAGTGCTGTCTTCAGCCAGGTCCTTGCCCTCTTCAAGTGTGCCCGAATCCTCTGGATTCACGATGCAGGCTCGGGTCCGCGCCGCCTTGCGCGCCGCGCGCGTTCGCGTCGGTGGCGCCCGAGGCGTCGATCCGACCATGCCGGACTCGGTCCGCCGCGCCTCCGTCAAGGTCCCGCTGTGTGTGGTGACCGGCGAGGCGTACAGCGACCTGGCCTTCGTCTTCGCCGCCAAGGTCGGCCATCTCGCGGCCGGCCCGAATCAGCCCGGCTGCATCGCCGACCTGACCACCATCGCCCGCTACCTGGGCCTGACCGTGCGCTCGGTGACCCAGCCCGACGGCCGGGTCGCGCTCAAGGCGCCGTCGTCCCTGTACGCCGCGCAGAAGCAGCTCACCGCCGGCGAGGAACTGACCGTCGTACGCCGCACCAAGCCTTCCGGTACCGGGACTTCGGCCGTTCGCCGGTTGCGCACACCGGAGAAGGGCGAACCGTGGGTGATGGTGCCCGTGGCCCTCCTGGGCGCGGTGCCGCACCGGCACGCACGGGCGTACGCGGTCATCTGCTATGCCCGGGCCCGGGGTCACCACCTGACCTACGCGGAGCTCGCCGACGTGCTCCGACACCAGTCCGGCCGCCGGATCGGCGAGCCGGTGAGCGTTCGCGCAGCCCGCGGCGTGGTCTCCGACCTGGAACGTTGGGGCTGGGTGGAGGTGGGCCGTCGCGAAGGGTGGCAGGGCCGCAACATGCTCGTGCCGCTCCGACCGTTCGAGCACCCGAGCGAACACGAGTCGGCGGCGGCCGCGGGTGTGGACACCGAGGCGATCGAGCCGGTGGACATCTTCGCCGGAGATTTTTCCGAGGAGGGGACTGCGGAGGGCGCTCGGAACGACAGCGCGGAGTCTTCCGCGGCCGGTAGCGCGGAACTCTGCGCGAAGGGGAGCGCGGAAGAGACGGGGGGAGTGCCTGCGAGGGAGTTCGGTGCGACGAGCGAGCCGAACAAGGCGAGCGGGATCGTCGAGGCCGTCGAGACCTTCCGCGACGGGGCCGCGGGGGAGTCGCGAGCGGCTGCCGCGACGCTTCCCGCGGCCCGTTCCGCGATGCCCTCGAAGACCGCTTCGCGAACCGGTCTCGTGGGCCCGTCCGAGTCGCCCCGGAACGGTATTTCGGCAGGTCGGAGCCTATGTGCGGAGGGTCAATGGACGTCGGGTGCGCAGGGGGTTGGGACCTCCGTCACGTATAAGGAAGACACTCCGATTGACCTACAGATGAACGCGGACTCCCGAGGGGGTTCCGCCCGAAGGGCGTCTTGCGGAGTAGACGGGCGCGAGCCCGCGACAAGCCCGCGATCGGCCTTCACGACGACCCCTGCGAATGGGGCGCCTGCGGCGGAACCCCGTCGAACTCGACACGTGACGGCGTCGAACCACCGGACCACCATCTCCGCAACGGCTGCGAAGGCGTTCGCCGGAATCGGCCCGCTGGTAGCCAGGATGAGCACCGGACAGCGGGTTCTCGCCGCCGGCCTGGTGGACCGCGCCGTGGCCGAAGTGGGCGACGCGGACCGGGTCTTCGCCCGGCTGGCGGACCGCTGGCGGACCCAGGAAGGGGCCGTCAGGAGCCCCATGGGTTGGCTGGACGGTCGAGGGCTGGCCCGGCGTGGCTGCGCCGATCCGAACTGCGAGGACGGCCGCCTGTGGCTGCCCGCGAGCGGTCCCGGCGTCGGGGTGGCCGGCGACCCGTATGCCTGCCGCAACTGCGCCCGCCAGGACGAGGATCGGCGGGCGGCGGCGGACGACCGCTTCGGTGCCGAGCGGCGTGCCGCGTACCGGTCCCGGCAGGTGGAGGCACCGGTCGTGCCGGCCCGACGGACGCCGACTCCGGCGCCGATCGGCACCTGCGACGACTGCGACAGGGCGGTTCGGGGGCTCCGGGAGGACGGGGTCTGCGCCGAGTGCCGTGAGGACCGTGAGGCAGCGGCCGAGGCTGCGGGAAGCGCGCCCCGAGCCCTTCAGTCGGCGTTCTGAGCGCCTTCGGTGCGGTCGGCGGGAGTTCGGTGGCCTTGGGGTCTGTGATGCCCTCAGCGGGCCGTTCAGCGACTTTGCGGTGATCGGGCGAGGTGGTGCGAGGCGGCGTTCGGCTTTGGTGAGAAAGCCCCCGAGCGCTGATGAATAGGGCGAATAGGTTTATTCGGGCGGGCTGTTCGCGTCGCGGCCGGTGGCCGGGCATGCGGACGGCGGAGCGAGGCTCGACGCGGTCCTGGGCGAGATGCTCGGGCTCGGGCTTTTGCCGGGACTTGCGTTCAGGAAGCCGAGGGGGCTTGGCCGGCGATCGTGCGAGGAAGGCACGTGGGCTGCCGCTCGGTCGGGTTCGGCGCTTGCGCGCCCGTGCTCGTGGAGGGGCACATGAGTGCGCCGTCGGCGAGCACGGGGGACTGGATGGCCTCCGTGCCCGCCGACGGCGGGTTACTGCTGGGGCGAGAAGATCTCGGGGCGGCCGAGGGCGCCCTCGGCGTCGAGGCGTTCGAGGAACAGTTCGACGGCGGCCGAGAACAGGTACACGACCAAACCCCGCTTCTCGGTCGCGGTGAGTTCGGTGTCGAGGTCGCGCGCGAGTTCGTACACGGCCGGGCTGACCCGGTAGCTGGAGGACTGGCTGGGGTCGGTGATACCGCCCCTGGCACGCAGGAACGAGCGGATCATCTCGATCTGCTCGTCGTTGTCGTCGGGGAGTTCGAGCAAAGCGGCGTTGAGGTAGTGGCCGAGGGCCAGCCGCCGGTTCTGCGACGAGCGCTTGTCGGCTGTCAGCCGCTTGCCCAGGCGTGCCTTGACGTCGGGCAGGAGCCGGAATCCCCAGGTCTCCCAGCCCTTGGAGTTTATCCGTGCGTCGAGAAAGCTATCGAGCAGCGACGCGTGCGCCGACTGCCCGCCGGCACCGCTGCCGACCGTGCTCGGCGCGGCGGGTGCCGGAGCAGGAGCGCTGCGCCGAGGAGCGCGGGCGGCCGGGGCCTTGGCGGGGGCGGATGCCTTCGCCGGCTGGGGAGCCGGGGTCCGAACCGGCTCTGCGGTACGGGGGGTGGTTTCGGCAACCGGGGCGGGGTCGGGGGCTCTTGCGGGCTCCGGCTCCGACTGTGAGGTCGGCATGGGTGCCGGTTGGGCGGTCGGGTGCGGAGCCGGCTCGGGCTCGGGCTCGGGCCGGGCCGCCTCGAGGCGAGGTGCCGGGGTGGGAGCCGGCTCCGGCTCGGGTGTGGCTTCCGGCCGGGGGTTCGGGGTGGCGGCTGCCGCCGCCGGTTCCGAGGACGGCTCCGCAGTCACGGGCTCGGCCGCAGGCTCGGGCTCGGGTGCCGAGACGGACTCGGCGGCCGCGGCCGCGACGGGCTCCTGCGCAGGCGAAACCGTGCTTTCGGAGGCTCGCGGGGCTTCCTCACGCGCGGCCGCCGGAGCGGGAGCCTCCTCGACGGCGGGCGCCGCGGCGGCGTGTACCGGCTCGGGCTCGGGGGCGTGAGCCGGCTCGGGTTCGGGAGCCGGTACGGCGGTTGCCGCGTTCTTGAACGGCGGCCCCGAGGTCATGCCGCCGGACGTGCCGCTGCCGCCGCCGCCCATCTGTGCGAGGAGCGCCGCCGTCGAATCGGTGCCCGAGTTGAGGAAGCTGCCGTTCATGGCGTCCTGCAGCGCAGCCGCCAGGACCGACGACTGGACGGCGGGGGCCTTCCGGGCTTTGGCCCTCGACTTGGGCGCGGGCTTCTCGTCTGTCATCAGGCTGCCTGCTTCACACGGTCGAACAGTTCGATGGCCAGCTCGGTGTAGGCAACGCTCGCGGCGATGTTCGGTTGCTCTATGCAGACGGGGCGCCCGATCTCGTACGCCTGCGAGATCCGGCTGTCCCGGCGGATCTGCGTCTGGAAGGGGTCGAGGCCGTAGTCGGCCAGCCGCTGCTCGACCTGGTCGTCCTCGCTGGTGCGGCGGGACGGGGCATTGGCCTTGTTGATGACCGTGCCGAGGAAGCGCGGCTCGCACTCGCCGAGGGTGCGCTCTGAGGTGGCCGCCGTCAGGCCCTTGATCACCGCGGCGCCCTGGACGGTCGCGTACAGCGGTTCGCACACCGCGACCACGAAGTCGGCGGCGGCGAGGGCGACCGCGGACAGGGCGCTGACGCTGGGCGGGGTGTCGATCAGGATGATCGTGGGGGTACGGCGGATGGGTTCCAGGATGCGCCGCAGGATGCCGGTGGTGGAGAAGTCCATTCCGGCGATCTTGCGCTCCGCGTCGACCATGGTGCTCTGCACCGAGCCGAAGAGGCTGAGGCTGCCGGTGGTCTCGAACGACTTCAGCAGTTCGCTGCGGTCGAAGATCATCTCCGGTACGTCGGGCGTCATGCCGTTCAGCTGGGCGTACAGCGCGAAGCCGACCGAACGCTGGGGCTGCGGGACCACGCCGAGCGCGACGCCGGCCTGGGCCTGCGGCTCGAGGTCGACCACGAGGGCGTGAAAGCCGTTGATCGCCAGAGCGCTCGCGAGGTTCACCGTCGTCGTCGTCTTCCCGGGACCCCCCTTCTGGCTGGCCACCGCCACTACTGCACCCATGGTGCGTCCTCTCCAGGTAGAGCGGCCGAACGCCTGCGGGAGCCGGGTTTCTGCCCGGTGGCCTGTCAGAGCCGTCCACTGCACCTGACAGGGAAGACGACGTACCTCCGGGGTAGCTGCTCGATACTTCCGTCGGAAGCCCGAAAACGCAACGAACCAGGATCTAGCGGGCAGAACCTTCAAGACGTCCTTGAGGGGTCCGACCTAAGTTTTGTCTGTCAGGTTAGCAGCGGAATCCCAAAATTCACTGTGACACTCGAAAAACCCACCCGTATGTCCCGGTTAACCCGTTTGGTCGGGCGAATCAGCGCCCCCAACAGACTCTTTTGGCGCACGAATTGCCGATCGAACTCTCGATTTATGAGGCACCCGTTCGACATATCGAGACACAGGCCGAATCGTCGACCTGGGCGATCCCTCGGACACCCCCCGAACGGGCCGGCACCCACCCCCCGGACGGACGCCTCATCCCGCACCCAAGCCCCTGATTGACCGGTCGAGTGACACCCCCACCCCACCGCCGCAGCATGCCGCCCCTCGACCACTCCTCGACCGGGCCCCCGAAATCACCCGAGAGAGGGCCCGGTCGGGCGTGTCGCGACTCCGGCGGTCGCGACGGGCACCGCGCAACACGGGTGCGGTTCCGCCGGGTTGGCGGGGTGGCCGGCACAGCCGGATGGCTTCCGGGGGTGGTGCGGTACCCGGCAATTTGGTGATGGGACGGGGCGAGCGCGTTCGATCGTGTGGGTCCCGGGTCCGCCCACGCGCGCGCCGACGGGTGAGTGAATCTCGGAACCAGTCGCCAAGCCGGCCGAGCGACGGCCTGCCGGATGCGCCTCGGCCTGCGGCGAAGTCGCACCACGCTCGATCCGCAGCCGGGCAGGCCGGCCGTTGTTCCCGGAAGCTCCCGAGCGGCTGTTGACGCAAGGGCCGGGCGCGGTCGCGGACCGAGCATGCTGCCGCCCCGCCATGGCCGGGGCGCGATCGGCCCGGCCCGGTGGACGCGGAACCCACACGCTCGACCACCCCACGCCGTCCCATCACCAACGCGACCGTCATGCCATCCGCGCTTGCACATGTCGACCGCCCGTCGTTCCGCCCGGTGATCGGTTCGACCCGACGCCGGTCGGTCCGCCCGCCGTCCTGCTCGCGCGCCGTTCCGTCGCGTTATCCGGCCGCTCGCCCAGGCGTCGGTACGTCGGTCGGTCGTTCCGCCCGCCGGTCGAGCCCGTCGTTGTGCGCTGGGCGGAGCGCTCTGTCGAGCGTGTGGGCCGTAGGACGGTCGCCCGCATGCGCGGATGTGCGTTCCGCCCGTCCGGGCCGCCACAGAGGCGTTGAGAGGCCGTCCCGGCCGTGGTGCCACACGCGCGTCGTGCGCTTGCGTGTGTCGGCCGTCCGCCGAGTCGATGGCCGACCCGAACGTGTACCCCTTCGGCTGTCGGTCGTTCGCGTGCGGCGTCGCTCGGGCGTTCCGCCGCATCGGCCGCACATCGAGTCGGCCGCACATCGCATCGGCCGTTCCGAGATCCGTTGGCCGGTTGGTCGCAAGGCCGGTTGCTCGCAAGACTGTCGGATCGGGCCGTACGCAGGCCCGTCCGGAGGGGCGACCGTCCGCCCGACGGCCCATGGACCAGCCGACCGACCGGCCCGTACGCAGACCCGGTCGGCCATCCGCCCGTCGTTCCGACCGCAGACCCACCGCCGGTCAGGAAGAGCGAGCCGGCCGGCCGTAGATCGATCCCTCCGCCCGGCCATCGCTCCACACGTCCGCCCACCCGCACGTGCACCCAGCCGGCTGTGCACCCGAGCATCGTTCCGTCCGTATGTCGCTCCGTCCGTAGGTCGATCCATCCGACCGCAGGTCCATCCGTCGTTCGTTCCGTCCGCATGCCCATCCATCCGCACGCCCGTCCCACCCAACACCCGCCCGTCCAGGCATACGCACGCACGGTCACTCGCCCGCCCACCGAGGCAGCCATCGAGCCGCAGACCCACTTATCCGCCCACCCGTCGTTTCGGCCGACCGCCCGCACATTCATCCAGCGTTCTGCCCGAAGGCACATCCCTCCAGCTGTCCACCCAAACACACGCCCATCCAACCGCACACCGGCCCGAACACCCGTGCATCTGTCGATCGATCCATCCGCACACACGGTGATCCATCCGCACAACCGTCGTTCCACCCGAACGCCCAGCCATTCGTACATCCACCCCTACAGCCGACCATCCACCCGGACACAGGCACAGCCACAGCAACGCCCACACCTACATCCAGCCATCCACCGATACATCCGACCGAACGTCTGCCCACCCATTGCGACACTCATAGAGCCGTGCATCCGTAGACAGATACGCACGCCCGACCGTAGGTCCACCCATTGATCCGTGCGCCCGACCGCAGATCCACAGACACATCCACACGTCCAAGCATCCACCCGCACATCCAGCGCAACAGACGCCCGCACACCCGCCCGCACAGCCGCCGTTTTAGTGTTGCAGTGTTCCGAACATACCCCGCTTCATCACATTGAACATCTACACGAACATGTACGCGCACTTACGCTCATGCAGCTTGGCGAACATCTCTATGAATATGATGCGCACCATCTCATGACACATACTTCGCTCCAAGTGCCGCAACAATCTCCGTTGCATGAGTTGTGAACTTGTGAAATTGCCAGGTCAGAGGCCATATATGCACCTGGCAGTTGGGCCCAAGCTCCGTTGTCCCGACTACGTGGGTCGTCCCTCGAGTACCAGAAGAAAGTATCGACAGGTGCCGATCGATCGTCCGTCAGTGTCCACTGGAAGCCAGAGGCGAACGGCTAGCCCTACCCTTCACCACGTCGGCCTTCGAGTGTCCACTCCAACGTGGCAGCGCACACGCCTGCCGACCTCGCAGCCCCAGCCTCGGGCAGTACATATCGCCGAAGCCCCACGGCCAAAAACACCCGAAGGCTGCCGTCGGAGCGTCGCCAGACGACGTGCTTCAGGACCACGAAGCTCTCCCCGCCGAGGTCACGGCTGAGACTACGCGAGCCCGGCTCCCCCTCCGAACCCCGAGAAATGAGTGCACGAGGACTGTTCTTGATGGGAAAGCCATCATCAGCCTGCGTACGCATCCCACCTTGACGCGCCAAGACGAGCAGACCAGGTACCCGAGATACCACCCACGAGCCTGCCTCGCTACATCGCGGGAGGCTCCTTCGGCGTGAACGGGGGTGCAAATCCACGCACGGCCATGCGGTAAGCCACCCGCAGGGCCGAGCCGGCAAGGTCCGTTCGAACAACGACGGCTCTGTCACCGGCACCGCCACCACCATTGCCATCGCCCGTACCCGCCCCGGACAAGACAGACGCGGCTTGCGGCGGCGGCCCATTGCCCGGCTACTCCGGTCCACTCCCCCATTGCTCGACCCCTTCCGACCCACCACCGGAGCCATGATCGAGCGCATCCACGCCCCTCCAGCCGGCAGAGCTCCGGATTACGCCGAGGGCGCGCACGCTCGGGCACCCAAACCACGAACCCCGGCCCGGGGTCGGACGCACCGCAACCCCCGCCGGCGCCAACCCCCGCCGGCGCCGCAACCCGCACCCTGCATTCCGCGGGAGGTCACGGCCGCAGCAAGGTTGACGAGGGCAACCGCCCGATCGCCGGCAAGGTCGAGGGGCCGGTCCTGCGGCAGCGGCTCGCCCGAAAGACTCCGTGCCCAGCGGTTCGTCTCAACAACGCCGGCCGGAGCGGGATGACAACAGTGAGCCGACCGCGGCTCGGTACCGAGGGGCGGAAGGACGTTCTCAACGTCGCGCACCGCGAAACGCGCGTACATGGATCTGGGATCAGGATTGCTTCGGCGTCCACCGGTTGTTGCTGCGCGAACGCCGGCACCTGCGACAACGAAGTTCGGCGGCAAACCCGGCAACACGTTCAGGCCGGCGCGCGAGATCGTGTTCCTTCGCTGAGAGTCATGGAAGAAACCCGATCACCAGCCCGCAGACCCCCTTCTGACCTGGGCTTTTGTTCGAATTCCCGCGTGCGGCGCGATCTGTTGATGCCCGGTGTGATTCCCTGCGTTTCCTCAAATCAGGCCCTCAGAGCGCCATCTGACGCATCATCGCAGGTCAGAGCCTTGTCCGGGAGGCCGAGAGGGTGCCTGGCTTGATCCGATGTGACCGAGTAGCCGATTTGGTCCCTCGAGCGCCGGGGCCGGCTCCGCCGATCGTCGGATCGTCCCGGCAACCGGATGACGTGACGCAACGTGGGATCCTAACGTGGCGGATCATGAACATCCTGATCGTAGGTGGCAGTGGCTTCCTCGGCCGCGAACTGGCCCGGCAGGCAGTGACAACCGGACACGCCGTGACGGCAACCTTCGCGACCACCGCAGGTGACATCCCCGGTGTTCACTGGCTGCCCCTGGACCTGCGCCACAGCGAGGAGATCACGTCGGCGCTCGCGCGGGCCCGGCCGGACGTCGTCATCAACGCGGCGTCTCGCAAGGCCGACTGGGCAACTACGGCCGATGGCGCGATCGGCCTGGCGATGGCCGTCACCCGGCAGGGAGGCCGACTGGTGCACGTATCCAGTGACGCCGTCTTCTCCGGCGCCGCCATCCGCTATGACGAATCCGCCACACCGGATCCGATTACCCCTTACGGAGCCGCGAAGGCTGCGGCCGAAACAGCGATCCGGATACTCGCGCCGGCCGCCGTCATCGCCCGTACCTCGTTGATCATCGGCGAAGGTGATTCCGAGCACGAGGCGCTCATCCACGATCTGGCCGCCGGGCGACGAGATGGCGTGCTGTTCACCGATGACATTCGGTGCCCCGTTCATGGCACCGACCTCGCCCAGGCCCTTCTCGAGCTGACCACCTCCGATCACACAGGCGTGTGCCATCTCGCCGGGTCGGACGCGATCAGCCGCCATGAACTCGGTGTCCTGATCGCCGACCGAGACGGACTGGACCACGCCCAACTGACCGCAGGCCGCCGCGCCGACACCGGTCCCCCGGGCCCACTGGACGTCCGCTTGGACAGCACCCGGACGCAACGCACGTTGCACACCACGCTGCGCGGCGCCCGCGACTTCCTACGCCGCGAGCAGTGACTCGTACGCCTTTTCCACGCCCCGGGCCATCCGCGCCCCTGCTGCCCGTGCCGGTTCGACCGGCACGGGCAGCAGGGGCGGCGAAGTCACATCACGCGACGGCGGTTCCCTCGAGTTCGACCATCTGGCCGGGGATCGCCAGTCGCGTCACCCCGAGCATCGTGGTGGTCGGCGCCACCCCGGCGGCGCCCAATCGCGCCGCCAGTTCGCCGTAGTGCCGGAAAAGCAGATCGACGTCGGTCGTGTAGACGTTGAGCCGGATCAGGTTCGCGAGGGACATGCCGGCCTCGCCGAGTACGGCCTCCAGGTTGTCGATGCTCAACGCCAACTGCGCGGCCATGTCACCGTCATGCTGGGGCTTGCCGTCGCCACTCATCGCGGTCTGCCCCGAAATGTACAGGGTCCGTGTGTGTCCGGAGACGACCTCGCCCTGGTTGAACCCCATGTCCACCGACCATGCCACCGGGTTGACCGCCGTTCGTTCCATTGCTTCGTGGCTCCATTCGATTCGCTTCATGGGGAGTGCGTACGTCCATCGGCTCGGTAGCCGCCGGTTTCGACGTCGCATTGACGAGCCTCTCAACAAATCACGACACCCTTGGTCATGTATTTGGTTAGAGTTCTCGCATGCGCGCCGACCGATTGGTTTCGCTGGTGCTACTGCTGCGCCAGCGTGGTCGGTTGACCGCGGACACGCTGGCCCGCGAGTTGGGGGTATCCACCCGCACCGTGCTGCGCGATATCGAGGCGCTGTCCGGGGCCGGCGTTCCGGTCTACGCCGAGCGCGGCCGGCACGGCGGTTTCGCGTTGTTGCCCGGTTTCCGGACCGAGCTCACCGGGCTGAACCACGACGAGGCCCTGGCCCTGTTGACCGCCGGATCGGGGCGCGGCGAGCTGGTATTCGGTCTCGGCTCGGCGCTCGCGTCGGCCATGCGGAAGGTGGTCGACGCGCTGCCTGAGGGGCACCGGGCCACCGCGAGCGACGCTGCCCAGCGATTTCTCGTCGACCCGGAGACCGACCTGCTCTCACGCCGGCTGGCCGCCGATGACGTACCCGACAGCACAATGATCGAGATCCGGCGCGCGGTGCTCGCCGGACACAAGCTGCGCATCCACTACGCGGCCACCGGCCAGGAGCCACAGTGGCGCACGGTGGACCCGATCGGCCTGGTCACCGTACGCGACCGGGGCTATTTGCTGGCCACAAGATCCGGCGCGGACCGCACCTACCGGCTGTCTCGGGTATTGGCCGCCGAGGAACTCCCCGAAGCGGCACAGCGGCCGGACCGGGTCGATCTGGACCGGGCCTGGCAGGAACGCAGCACGCGGTTCCGGACCGGCGGCGACCAAGTCGCCGTGCTGCTAAGGGTGAACCCGGCGCGACGGGAGGAGCTGGTGGGTACCGCGCTGGCCGTCCTCGCCGAGGAAGCCGACGCAGATGGCCGGTTGCGGCTGGAAGTGACCTTCCAGGATTCACGACACGCCGAATGGGCCCTGTGGCAGCTCGGCATGGACGCGGAAGCCCTGGCCCCGCAAGCGCTGCGGATCGCCCTCCGCAACCGTGCCGCCGCGATGGCCACCCGCTACGGAGACTCTCTCTGAGCCGAAGGCTCCAGCGAGCTGCTCGTTGCCCGCCGTATCCGGCTCGTTCGACATCGACTCGCGCCTGGTGGCCGGCCTTCGAGCAGCGCGGCGTCGCTCGGCTTCTCCTCGCGCGGGCGCTCGTGCGGATGGGGCTGGAACGGGTCGTGGTTCTTCCGTACTTCGTTGCGGGGAGTCGGTCTGCGAACGATCATGGCCGTCATGGCGCAACCGAGTCGGATCATCGAATGTGGAGACTTTGTTCTGCGAGGCTGGCGGGGGGAGAGCGACTTCGCTTCCGCTTTCACGTTGATCGAGGAGTCTCTGGAGCATCTGCGTCCCTGGGAGCCGTGGGTCGCCGGCCACAGTGAGGAGACAACCCGCGGCCTCCTGGCGAAGTCCGAGGCGAGGTGGGAGAGCGGTGACGTGTACAACTACGCCATCGCCAAGGACGGCACCCCCGTCGGCATGTGCCAGACCTCCCGCGGGACCGAGCCCCAGGGGCGGCGCATGGGGTATTGGCTGCACCCTGCCGCCACCGGACAGGGCATCGCCACGAGGGCGACCGCGGCCCTGATAGCCGAGATGTTCACCCTGCCGGACGTGGAATACCTGGAGATCGCACACGACTTGGCCAACATCTCCAGCGCCGCCATACCGCGCCGATTGGGCTTCACCGAAATCCGGCGTGAACAGGCGAGGCTACCCGTAGCGCCTGCCGGCACCGGGATCGACGTGATCTGGCGGCTGAACCGTCCGACGCCGCCCGTCGACGGCACTCGCCGCCCCTGAAATACCGGGCCCGTCGCGCTCGGTTCCTGTCCTTTCGCGGCCAACGCGACGTCCCCATGGGCGCCAGACGGATTGTCGTGGGACGGAGACGGCTGCCGTGGTGTGCGGTCTCGATGGCCACACCCTGGAGGGCGTGTTCGTGGCGTCGCCCGCGTGCTCGATCGGGCCGGGGCTCGTGAGGGCGATCCGTATCGGGGTAGGCACGCCGCCGCGCGGGTGCCTCGTGGGCCTGGTCCTTTGGTCGTGCTTGGTCGGGTGGCCCGTCCTGAGCGTGCGTGGCCCGACACCCCCAGGGGTGCCGGGCCACGGCTTCGCAGGTTCGGGTGAGTCCAATTGGACTCGGACTGTCAGGGGCGGACGGCGACTGCGTCGACTTCGAAGAGCATGTCGGGCAGCGCCAGGGCGGCGACACCGAGGAGGGTTTGGGCCGGGGGCTTGTCACCCCAGATGCGGGTGATCACCGTGAGGAGCGCTTCGAGCTTTGCGTGGTCGTGGTCGACGATGTACGTGCCGAGGCGGGCCACGTCCTGGAAGCCCAGGCCCGCTGCGGCCAACGCGGTGCCCAGATTGGCGAAGGAGCGTTCCACCTGGGCTGCGAAGTCCGATGATTCGACCGCGCCGGTCTGGTCGGAGCCGTACTGGCCGGCGATGAAGACCAGGTCGGGATTGGGCGCGTCGACGACGTGGCTGTAGCCGAATGCCACCGGGTTGTGCAGGTCGGCCGGGTTGGTGATGGTGATGGAGCCGCTCATGGTCTGGTTCTCCCTGGTGTGATGGTGGTTCCGGAGTCGGTGTTTCAGGAACCGGTCGTTCGGAGCTGGTTGTTCGGAACGGGTTGTTCGTGCGGTGGGTGAGGCGTCATCGGTCGGTGAGGCGCCATCGGTCCGCGGTCGGGCGGCGGGCGGCGGCTGCGGTCAGGGCGGTGAGGAGAGCGAGCGCGGCGCCCAGCCACGGGGCAGCGGCGGTGGCGATGTTGTCGACGGCGAGGGCGCCGAGGAGGGCGCCGAGGGCGATGGACAGGTTGAAGACGGCGACGAACAGGGACGTTGCCGCTTCGGTGGCCTTCGGCGCCGCAGTGAGCATCCAGGTCTGCAGGCTCACGGGTGCGCCGCCGTAGGCGAAGCCCCACACGATCAGCAGGGCGATGCCGGCTGCCGGGACGTCGTGCAGGAGGGCGAGCAGGGTCAGGGCCACGGTCAGGGTGGTGGTGATCGCGAGGAGCGTGCGCCGGGCGTCGCGGGAGGCTCGGGTGCCCGCCGCGAAGTTGCCGGCGACACCGGCCACGCCGTAGCCGAGGAGCAGGACACCGATCAGGCCGTCGTCGACGCCGGCCACGTCCCGCAGGATGGGGCGGACGAAGGTGTACGCGACGAAGTGGCCGGTGATCAGCAGGAACGTGAGCGCCAGCCCCGCTCGTACGCCGGGGTTGTCGCGGCCGAGCCGGGACAGGTCGCGGAACGTCATCCGCCGGGCGGAGGCTTCCGTGGGCAGCGGTGGCAGCAGGAACACCAGGACCACGAGCGCGACGAGGCCCAACGCGCCGACGGCAGCGAAGGCGGCGCGCCAGCCGGTGAGTTCGCCCATGAAGGTGCCTGCCGGGACACCCAGTACGGAGGCGGTGGAGACGCCGCCGAAGACCACGGCGGTGGCTCGGGCGACCTGTGCCGGGGGCACCAGGCGCAGGGCCAGGCCGCCCGCGATCGCCCAGAAGCCGCCGACGCCCACGCCGACCAGTACGCGGGCGACCAGGACCACCGCGAAGTTCGGCGCCGTCGCGCAGGCCAGGTTGGCGATGCCGACGAGGGCGATCAGCGCCGCGAGCAGTGCGCGGCGATCCAGCCGGCCGGCGGTCACGGCGATCACGGGAGCGGCGAACGCGGCGACGATTCCGGGGGCGGTGACCATCAGGCCGGCCGTGCCCTCGGAGACGTCCAGCGTGCTTCCGACCGGGGTCAGGAGGCCGACCGGCAGCAGCTCGGAAGTCATGAGGGAGAAGATCCCGAGCGCGACCGCACCGACGGCGAGCCAGGCGCGGAGCATCGACGGGGGAGATGGAGATGGAGGTGGCGTGAGCGAGTGGGGAGGTGGCGTGGGAGGTGGTGGTTGCGAGGGTGTGTCGGGATGGGACCGGGGTCGGGTTTCGGTACTGGCTCGGGGTTTCGTTTCGGACCGGCCTCGGGATTCGAGCCGGGAGTCGGTGTGGGGGCGAGGGTTCGGGATCTGCTTATTCACGATGTTTGATATCCAGAATCTAAATCGTCGGACATCCCTTGATGAGAGAGATGCGGGCACGGTTCCCCGGGTCGGCGGATCCACGGAAGTGGGAAGCCAATGCCGTGCCGTCGTGGTTCTATTCTGGATCTTCTCTGTCCAGAATTCAAGTCTCGCTTCGGATCCGGCCCACTCGCCTCCTCCCTCCTCTCCTCACTCGCACCTCCGGTCCATGATTTTGCTTCTCGGGGGGCGGTGGCTTGGGGGTCAGGGGGTGGTGATGGTTTGGTTCAGGCGGGTCAGGGCTTGGTGTAGTTCGCGAGCGGTGCCGATGGGCAGGATGGCCGCTTGGCCGGGGACTCGTACGCCGCCGGTGAGGGCGACCCGGGTGGTGTCGCCTTCCGGTACGGCCGCCATGCCGATGATCACGAATCGGCTTTGCAGCCAGCACCAGCCCGGGCGCAGGATGCCGTCGAAGCGGGCCCGCATGCCGTAGCGGCTACGCGCGTGGGCCTCGACGCGGTCGCCTTCGCGCCGGGTGACCCGTACGTGGCGCATGTCCGGTTGGAACCGACCGAAGCCGTCCTCCAGATCGCCCATCACGGCCCAGACGTCGGCGAACGGTGCCGGGATCACGCCCTCGACGACGCGCGCGCCGGGGATGCCGGCGGTCAGCGCCCGGAGGCGGCCGACCGCGTCGATCAGGCCGGGGTCGATGGCGCCGGACTCGACGCTGCCGGACTCGACGCTGCGAGGGTCGAGTGGCTCGGTCATGCCGTCCACATCCTTCGGAATCCGGCCCGGGCGCGATGCAGCCGGGACTTGACGGTGCCTTCGGGTACGCCGAGCAGGTCCGCGGCGGTTTGTTCGTCCAGGCCCTCGACGTCGCGCAGGACCAGTACGGCGCGGTGCTCGGGGGAGAGCCTGGCCAGTACGTCGTTGATGTCGGCGGCGAGTTGGGGGTCGCCCGGTGCGGGGAGTTCGGTCGATTCGACGGGGGTGTCGCGGCCTGCGCGGCGGGCGATGCGGACCGCCTCGCGGGCCGCGATGGCGCGAACCCAGCCGTACAGCGCTTCCGGTTCGTCCAGGGTGCGCAGCGCGCGGAAGACGACGACCAGGGTTTCCTGGACCGCGTCCTGGCGGGCGTCCAGGGCGATCGGGCCGCAGATGGTGGTGACGTAGGGGATCAGGTGATCGAGCAGGTCGCTCATCGCGATGGTGTCGCCGCGGCGGGCGGCGCGGGCGAGAGCGACGCCGCGCGTGCGACGGTCGGTTGCTTGGCTTTTCGGTGTTTGCTCCCGCGTCGTTTGCTCGCGGGCGGTTCGGTCTCGGGTGGTTTTGTCTCGGCTTGTTCGGTCTTCGGGTTTCGCGTCTGCGGTGGTTCGGTCTGCCGTGGTTCGGTCTTGGGTCGGTTGGTTCTCGGCTGGTTGGTTTCGGGCTGTTCGGTCCTGGGCTGGACGGTCTTCGCTTCGGCGATCCGGCACGGTGATGATCATCTCCCGGTGACCCCGGTCCGGGGCAGTCGACGCGACGTGCGGCGGAAGCCGGTGAGCGCGAGCCGGGCGGCCGCGTATCCGAACGCCACGCATACCGGCGTGTAGACGATCAGGTTGAGGCGGTGGAACGTGCTGCCCGGGTCGGTTCCGATGCCCAATGCCCACACCACGCCCACCGTCGCGCGGACGGCGAGTCCGGCGGCGACCGCGGCGGTGATGAGCGCGGTGGTCCGGCCGCCTCGGTCGCGGCTGTGTGCGTACACGCCGACGGCACCGGTGCCGAGCAGTGCGCAGAGCGGCAGCAGGACGCGTGGGGTGAACGGGACGTCTGCGTTGAGGAGTCCCTGGGAGAGCGCCTCGGTGCTGTCGGCGGGCCAGGTCGGACCGGCCGCCCAGAACGCGTGCAGCAGGGCGTCGGCGGTGAGCAGTGCGGCGACGGCGGTACCGGCGCGTCTTCTGCCGGCGCTGCCGGGTGCCGCGGCGCCCGGTGTTGTGGTTCCGGTGGCGGTGCTGGTGATGTGCACGGCGAAGTCCCTTCTGGGGCCGACGGGTTGTCGGCTGGTCGACCCGTAGACCGGCTGCGCGGGCGGGCGATTCGGCCGATCGGATCGAACGGTCGAGCGTCGGGAAGAGGACGCCGGGCGGGAAAAGGTTCCATGTGACGCCGGGCACACCTGCGGACCGCACCTACCGGGCACACCCGCCGGGCACACCCGCCGGGCGCACCCGCCGGGCGCAGCCGTGTTCGGAGGCAGGTTCTCGGCCCGTCAGGTGCACGGCTCGGCGGGCGCCGGTTCGACGCGATCCGCGATAAGCCCTTGCCAAGGGATACGTAATTACGTAACTTCGAACTATCGAAGGTTGGGGTCCGATCGACACCACGAATCGACCGACGAGCCCACACGGGAGCCGCACGATGCCTATGCGTAAGGCCGCCACGGCCATGAATCGCCTCTGCTGGATCGCGTTCTTCGCGGTCCTGGTCGCAGGGATGCACTACGGCTACTCCTGGATGTTGAGTTGGATCCCGCTGGGGTTGATGATGGTCACCCAACTCCTGGTGAGCTGGGCGCCGGACGAGCCGGATGAGTCGGTCGAGCCGGACGCCACCGCGAAGGCCGGTGCCGGTGTCGAGCCCGGCGCGAGGCCCGGCGTGGAGGTGGAGGCGCCGGTGTCCGGGCGATGGCGGGCGTTGAACAGCCCGGCCGACAAGGTGCCGAGCCACGGCACCAGGGCCTATGGGCAGGCATACGCGATCGACATCGTCGCGGAGCCGGAGGGCGGGCGGGCTCGCCCGAGGTTCGGGTGGTGGCCGGTGGTACGGCGCAGCCGCGCGTTCCCAGGGTTCGGGCTGCCGGTGTCGGCGGTGGCGGACGCGACGGTGGTGCGGGTGGTCGACGGCCAACGCGATCATCTCAGCCGCAACTCGTTCCCGGCGCTGGTCTATCTGGTCGTCGAGGGCGTCGTCCGGGAAGTGGCCGATGCGCGTCGGCTGGTCGGCAACCACGTGATCCTGGATCTGGGCGGCGGGGTGTACGCGATGTACGCGCACCTGCGGCGTGGGTCGGTGGTCGTGCGGGAGGGCGAACGGGTGCGGGTGGGGCAGGGGTTGGCGCGTTGTGGCAACTCGGGGAATTCCAGCGAGCCGCACGTGCACTTTCAGCTCATGGACGCCGCCGACCTGACCGTGGCGCGCGGGATTCCGTTCGCGTGGCGCGGGATCGGGGTGCCATCGAACGACGAGGTCTTCAGCGCGTCGAGCACCGTCAGCCGGCCGGGGACTCCGTGACCGGTCGGTGGAAGCGGTCCGGTCCCTCGAACCCCTGGGCCGGGGTGCTGACCGCGCGTGCCACGGGCCGGGTTCTGGACACCTGGGTGATGCAGATGATCACCATCCGGAACGGACTGATCACCGAGATCCGCCCGTTCTACTGGGACACCAAGGCGGTGGACGCGGCCTTGACGCCTTGACCCTGATGCCTCGACGCCGGTCGCGACATCGCCGTGCTCGGGTCCCTTCGGTGGGCGGATGAGCCCGTCACGGACGCGAGCGCCGGGCTCCGGTGCGGCTCCCGAGGCTCGGTGTCGGCGTATGGGTGCCGACCCGTGGTCGCGAGCCGCCGCGGAGCCGGACAAGGCGTGTCCCGGACAGCCGGCTCGGTCGTTTCGGTCAGGCGACTTCCGCCGTCGCGGGCTCGGGAAAGCGGGTGCGGAAGGTGAAGGCGTGCGCGGTCGGGCCGTGTTCGCGCAGGTGGTCCAGGCGGCTCTTGCCGTCGGCGACGGTCGGGACGGTGCCGGCCGGGATCCACCACAGGACCTGCGACATCTCCGCGAGGTGCTCGAACCAGTCCTGGCGGCGGCGCAGGTATTCCAGATGGCCGCTGCGGTAGACGAACTCCCAGAGCAGGTCCGGGGTTTCCCACACCGACATGGTCACGATGCTGTCGGCGTCGTACGGGCGGACGTCGGTCGCGTCGGGAACGCCCTCGTCCTCGCCCTTCATCCGCCAGACGAAGCCGGGCGCGTGGTCCGCGAGTTCGTTCACCGGATCGAGGCCGGCGACGAAGTCGACCATGGTGGGCGTATCCAGAGGGGCGAGCATACGCGCGACGTTGAATTGGGCGATGTGATGTGTCGAGGGCATGAGGTCACCTCACCAGCTCCCGAGATATATGTCAACGAAAATTGTTTTTAGAGATTGCGGAGGTATCGAGGGGGTGGATCGGGTGGATCAGTCGCCCGGTCCCCGCCCGTTCGCCCCGTTCACCGGCCCCGCGTTCGCGGCCTGTCGCCCTTTCGCGGTCTCCTCCGCCGACCGCTCGACCACCACGCAGCAGCGTCCCGGCACCGAGTCCAGCCTGGCCCGGTGTCCGGCCGCGCCCAGGCCGTCGAGGAGCCCCTCCACCAAGGCCAGGTTCATCCCGCACACCAGCGGCGGGAAATCCTCGGCCAGTTGGTGGAAGGGGCAGTTCCGGAGCAGGATCCGGGACGTGTCGTGCGGCTCCCCGGGCGTCGCCGGGACATCCTGATCGGCCCGCTCGTGCTGCGGCTGCGACTCCGGGGCCGGGCTCGGCAGCGCGTCCGGGGCCGGCTCGTATCCGCGCGCCGTCAGCGCCGCGACCACCCGATCGTGCTCGTCCGCGCCCTGCCCACCGTTCGTGCCGTCCGCGTTGTCCGTGTCGCTCGCGTCACCCGTCGTCGGCCCGCCGAGCGCCCTCCCGGCCAGCCGCCCGGTGTCGTACGCGGCCGCGTGTACCGCCCGATCCGCGCCCGCGCGCTCGACCGCGTCCGCCAGGATCTGGCCGGCCGTGTCGTAGGCGCGCGGTGGCAGGCTCACGCTGGTCTCGATCGTGCTGCGGCGGTACAACTTCGCGGGTCGGCCGGCGCCTGGCCCGCCCTTGCCGGCGGGCCGTGCGTACTCGGTGCTGAGCAGGCGTGCCTCGGCGAGCTTGTCCAGGTGGAACGCCGCGAGCGTGCGCTGGATCCCGACCGCGTCGGCCGCCTCGGCTCGCCCGACCGCGCCCTCGGCGGCGGCGATGTAGCGGTACAGGGCCCGGCGTATCGGGTCGGCGAGCACTCCCACCGTGTCGAGCGCGTCATCACCGGGCGGGGGAGGGGAAGAGAGGTCGGACACAACCGGAGTGTAGGCGAGCCGATGGCGGGGACCTCGGGACGGTGGGGCGAGCGGGGCCGGCGCGGGCCGCCCGAAGCGCGGAGCCGGGCGCATGGCTGCGGGTGCGGCTGACGGTGTGGGTGCGGGTCGCGCCGCTCGCGCCCGCTCAGCCGAAGTCGAGTTCGCGGATCGGGGCCGACTCGCCGTCCCAGGTTCGGGCGGCCTCGCGGATCATCGCGAAGAAGTCGCGGTGGAGGGTGACCTCCAGGGCCTCGACGACGGTGCCGCCGTGCGCCTCGGTGGGGAAGTAGGCGAAACGGCCGCCCGGGCCGGAGGTGCCGTGGTGGTACGGGTGTACGCCGGCTCGGGCGAATTCGGCGAGGTACGCGTCGTAGTCGGTGGTGAAGTGGCCCAGGTGATGCAGGCCCTCGCCGTGCTCGCGGCGGAAGTCGCGATAGGCGCTGGGGGCTTCGGGGTTGAGCTGCTGGATCAGCTCGATCTGTCGGTCGCCGGCGTAGGCGATGCCGACGGCGATCCGGGCGTCGGTGGGCTTGCCCCGGTAGTAGGTCTCCCGGATCGCCGCCTGCGGGAAGTGAAAGAACGGGCCGACGCCCAAAGTGGTCGACCAGTGGCGCATTGCGGCTTCGACGTCGTCGACGACGTAGCCGAGCTGGTCGACGGAGCGGATCGCTGGTGCCATGGGTGCTCCCGGGGTCGGATCCGATCTGCGGGGCCGAGGGGACGGCGGGCAGGGGAGTGGGCGGGTACGGAGCGGTCGGGGCGGGTGGTCGTGGTGGGTGGTCGTGGTGGGTGTACGGGTGCGTGATCGCGGTACGCAATCGCACGGTCGGGCGCTCGGGAAGGCCACGTACCCGGGAGGCTGCACAACCCGGGAGGCTGCACAACCCGGGAGGCCGCGCACCCGGGAGACCAGGCGTCCGGGAGATCAGGCGTCCGGGGACGCCCCGCTCACCGCCCCGGCCAAGCCCCCGCGACCAGCTCGCCGCCCTTGAGGACCGCGCGGGGTGGCCGGTCGGCCAGTACGCCGATGTCGGTCGTCGGGTCGCCGTCCAGGATCAGCAGGTCGGCGAGCCGACCCGGTTCGATGCGGCCGAGGTCGTCCCCGCGTCGGGCCAGTTCGGCGCCGTTGCGGGTCGCCCAGCGCAGGACGTCGAGCGGAGTTACGCCCGCGTGCTCGGTGTAAAGACGCAGCTCCGCGCCGTACATCCCGTGCGGGAAGCCGATCGCGCCGTAGTCGTCGCCGAGCACGAACCGCACGCTGGCGGCCTGCGCCTTCGGGATCATCGCGTACATGTGGTTCAGGTCGGCCCTGATCGCGTCGGCGGCGAAGCCGAGTCCCGAGCCCATGAAGCCGAGGAAGTGCTTCGGGAAGTGCAATGAGGGCACCACGAACGCGCCGGTCTCCACGAGCGCGGCGATCACCTCGTCGTCCATCTCGTCGCAGTGGTCGACGATGTCGATGCCCAGTTCGAGCGCCATCATGATGGCCGGCTTGTTGACCAGGTGCGCCCGGATCAGCACGCCGCGCTGATGGGCCGCCTCGATCGCGGCGGCCAGTTCCGCGCGGCTCATCTCGATCCGGTCCTTGGGCGCGGTGGTGCCGTGCCCGCCGGTCACGAACAGCTTGATCACGTCCGCGCCGCGCTTGATCTCCTCGCGTACGCCGAGCCGGAAGCTCTCCGCGCCGTCACACAACCGCACCGCGCCGGAAGCGCCCATGCCCCAGTGCCACGGGACGCCGTCGTTGGAGTGCCCGGTGGTGGACAACTCGCGCGAGGAGGCCCAGAACCTCGGGCCGGGGATCAACCCGTCCTCGATCGCGCGCTTGACGCCGCCCTCGACGTCGTTGGACCCGCCCGCGCCGACCACGCTGGTGTAGCCGAGTTCGAGCGCGGTGCGCAGGTTCCGCGCGGCGATCAGCGCCTGGTAGGAGGGCGGGTACTCATTGCCGTACGGCGTGTTCGGCTTCGAGCCCAGCTCGTGGTAGGTCGCGTGGAAGTGGCACGTGAACATGCCGGGCATCAGGGTGTGTCCGGCCAGGTCGACGAGTACGTCGCCGTCCTGCGGGTCGGGCCGCTCGCTTCGCACGGCGACGATCCGCTCGCCCTCCACCACCACCGTGCGATCGGCGACGGCGGCGTTGGTCCCATCGAGCAGGTTGACCCCGGTCAGTACCAGACGAGTCACGGCAGACCTCTCTCCCGCCACGGGAAATGACACAGCGTCAGATGCGGCGTGCAGCCATGTATGGCAGAGGCGCCGACAGGAGACAAGAGCCACGCCCGCCGACGCCACCGGGCAGGCCGGCGCAACAGGTTGGTCCGGCCGGGGTGGGTCGGGTCGCCGGGTGGGTTGGTCGGGTGGTCCGGAGCGGTCGGGTTGGTCGGGTGGGCCGGATCGACGGAGTGGGTCGGCCCGATCGGATCCGCCTGGTGCGCCGATATTCGGCTGCCGGTCCACCCCGGGTCGGGCAGGATGTGGCCGGTGAACCGTGAGGCCCTGTACGGGCTTGCCGCCAATCCGGCTCTGCCGGCGGAGTTGCTCGATCGGCTGATCGCGGTCGCCGACGAGGACCTGGCCTGCGGGATCGCCGGGAACGCGGCGCTCACCCCCGCACAGGCGACGGCCCTGGTGGAGCGTCAACCCGGGAGCGCGGTCGCGCTGGTGTACGCGGGTCGGCTCGGCGCCGCCGACATCGATCCCACGACCCGCCCGGACGTCGCGCTCGCCCTGCTGGACCAGGGCGCCGGACCTCCGGAGTGGGCCCGCCTGTTCGCGGCCGACCCGGACGCCGAGCATCGGGAGCGGTTGGCCGCTTGCCCCGACCTGCCATCCGATGTGCGCGCCTCGCTCGCCGCCGACCCGGAGGTGCGGGTGGCCGCCGAACTCGGCTGGTGGACGACCACGGAGACCGCCACTCGACTCGCCGAGCATCCGCACGCCGACGTGCGCCGCGCGGTGGCGGCCAACGACGCGACACCCCCGGCCCTGTTGGCGGCCCTGCTCACCGGCAACGGCCTGCCGCCGGCCCGGCGATGCGCGGCCTGTGATCGCGAACCGGTGCCCTTCGTGCACGATCCGCACTTCCCCCGGCTCGACTGCGAACTGCCCTCGGGCGCGGCCTGTTCCGGCGCGCACGAGTCGACAGTGCACGAGACACGGCACAACGCCCTGGGGAACCGGGCCACGCCGACCGAGGCGGTGGCCGGCTTCGTCGACCATCCCTCGATGTTGCTGCGCGCCGAACTCGCCGCCCGCGGCGACCTGTCGCCCGAGCAGACGGCCCGGCTCGCCGAGGACCCGATTCCGCTGGTGCGGCTGGCCCTGGCCGAGAATTTCCACCTCGACAAGGCCGCCTGCCGCATGCTTGCCGACGACGGCTCCCACGATGTGCGGCGCGTACTCGCGGCCAACCCGGGCCTGCCGCTCGACGCACTCACCCGCGTGGCCGGCACCACCCGGCTCGGCCCCACCCTGCTGCCCCGGATCGCCACCGCCTCGCCGACCGAGATCGCCGCAGCCGCCGCGTCGGCCGACGCGGCGTTGCGGATGCTGGTGGCCGCACGTCGCGACCTTCCCGACACGATCCGCGACACGTTGGCCGGCGACCCGGACGCCAAGGTGGTTACCTCCATCGCACCGCACCCCGGTCTGTCCGAGGCCCGGCTGCGGGCCATGCTCGCTCGGCACGGAGCCCGCGTGGCCGCCGGCGTCGCGGCGAACCCCGACGCGTCGTCGGCCCTCCTGGAGGAGTTGACCCGGCAGCCGGCCCCACCACGCAAGGCACTGCGCGCGATCGCCCGACACCGCAACGCGACCGCACCGGCGCTGCACGCGTGCCTCGTGGATGACCGGGCAAGGCGTCTGGCCGCCGGCCATCCGGCACTGTCGCCGGCGACCCTCATCGCACTACTCGCGGACGAGGACGCACAGGTGGTGCAGGCGGCAGCGGCCCACCCGATGTTGCCGGTCGCCGTCATGGCGGAGGCGGTGTCCCGAGCGGAGGGTCGGGGTTGGGCGGTGGGCGCGGGCGGTGCGCCCCACGTCGGCGGCGCGGCCCGGTAGCCGGCGGCTTCCACCAGGGAGGGCCCGACGGCCCTGACGAACCTGCTCGGGCGTCGTGTCGTCAGTGCCCTACGGGTGACCGTTCGTCAGCGCCGCAAGGTTGGACGGTTCGTGAGTGCCGTACCGATCGGACGGCACGGCCGGGGCCCGGAAGTGAACCGCCGGGAATTGTCGGGCCCGGCAGCATCGCGGCGTAGGCGAGGCCGCTCCCGGTGTGCGGGAGCGGCCTCGGTGTGTCGGCGGAGGGCAAGCCGGTCGGCAGTTGGATCGGATCGGATCGGGTCGGGTGTCCCGAGTCCCGGGCGTCCCGGAGATCGCTCGGCCGCGCAGGGTCAAGGGCGGCGGGCCGGGGCCGGGTCGGGCTTTGCCGGTTGGGTGGCCGCCAGGGTGTCGGTGGCGGCGCGGGTGAAGGCTTGGGCGAGTGGGGAGTAGGCGGCCGTGCGCCAGACCAGGCCCCAGGAGAGCGCGGGCGAGTCGTGGATGGGGATGTACGCGATGTCGCCCCGGGGGAAGTACTTGACCGCGTGCAGGGGTACCGGCGAGATGCCCAGCCCGGCCGCGATCGCGGTCAGCGTCTCGTGCGCCGTCGTGCTGGAGGGACCGCGCGGGATCGGCTTCCCGCTGGGCGTCTGGGTCGGGTTGATCGCCTCGGCCCAATAGGCCGGGACCGAGTCGTCGATCCGGAACACCGGACCGACCGCGAGGTCCTCGAGCGAGACCGACTCGCGGCCGGCGAACTCGTGCCGCGCGGATACCGCGAGCACCAGCGGCTCGGTCAGTACGATCGGGCCCACCGTCAGGTCCGGCTCCTCCACCGGCAGCCACACCAGTTGCAGATCCACCTCGCCGCCGCGCAGCAACCCGAACGGGTCGCCGATGTGCGCCTCGCGAATGCGCAGCTCACAGTCGGGATGCCGGCTGCGGAAGGTGTCCAGGATCTCGGGGATCTCAGCCAGCGTCGCGTCCATCGTGCCCAGCCGCAGCGTGCCGGAGAGGCCGCGCGCCGCCGACGCGGCCCGCTCGATCCCGTCCTGAATGCGCTGGTAGCCCGCGGCCAGGTCCTCGCGCAACTGCCGGCCGATCGGGGTCAGCGACACCCGCCGACTGGTCCGCTCGAACAAGGGCGCGCCGATTCGCCGTTCCTGCTGCTTGATCGCCTGGCTGACCCGGGCCGAGGACACCAGCAGTCGCTCGGCGGTACGGCCGAAGTGCAACTCCTCCGCCAGCACCAGAAAGATCTCGATGTCCCGCAGCTCCATACGCCCCCGCCGTTCGTCGCCGTACCGTGCCGTGCTCCCGCCGATGAGGCCGATGAGACCGGTGCGAGCCGGCGCGAACCGGTGTCGTGTCCCGTGTCGGACTCCGCGCCGTACCCCGTGCCACACCGTGCCTCCGCGCCCCGCACCGCACCCTGTGCCACACCTGCCATCGGTAATCCCTGGGTTAACGAGGGTTGCCGACATCGTCGTTGCTCGGGGAAGTGTCTCGGCACGATCGTAGAGACACGCCGGCCGGAACGCCCGGGCACCGGATCCACACCGCCCGTCGGCGTGCTCGCCCGAGCGCGCTCGACCGGCGCGGCGCGGACCGTCACGGGCGCCGACCGCCGGGTGCCGCAACGCCCGGAGGCCATACGCAGCATGTCGCATGCCGCTCGGCCGACGCACCGAACCACGGAATCGGGGATCGCCATGTCCAAGACCGCCATCGTCACCGGCGGAACCGGCGCGCTGGACCTCGCGCTCGTGCGCGGACTGTGCCGGCGGCTGGGCGAGCACGGCGCGGTCTACCTGGCGGCCCGGGAACCGGAGCGCGGGCGCGACGCCGTGGCCCGGCTGCGCGCCGAGGGGTTCGCACCGCACTTCGCGGCCCTCGATCCACGCGACGCGACCGGCGCCGCGAGGCTCGCCGCGACGCTCGCCGACCGACACGGCGGCGTGGACGTGGTGATCGCCGGCGCCGCCGCCCGGGTCGACCTCGGGACGCGCAACCAGGACCAGGTCAGGGCCTACGTGGACACCGACAACCACGGCACCCACCGGCTGATCGAGGCGTTCGCTCCGCTGCTCAACGACGGCGCCCGATTCGTGCTCCTGGCCGGTGACTTCGCCGGGCTGCGGCACCTTCCGCACCGGCTGCGCACACGCTTCGACGTGGATCGGGCGAGCCTGGCCGAGCTGGCCGAGGTGATGGAGGACTACGTCCGCGCCGTGGAGGAGGGGCGTGCCGCCGCCGAGGGCTGGCCCGCGTGGATCGGCGTTCCGTCGACGATCGGCCGGGTGGCCGCGATGAAGGTACTCGCGCGGGACCTGGCCGAGGACGCGGCACGGCGCGACATCGTGGTCAATGCCGCGAGCGTGTGCCGCGCGGATCCGGCCGAGCCGATCGCCGCAGCCGAGCGGGACGCGGACGTGGAGCGGTCCGCCGCCGACGTCCTGTGGCTGGCCACGCTTCCGGCCGGCACGCCCGAACCGTACGCGGAACTGGTCCGCCGGCGCACCGCCGTGCCGTTCCGGGAGTGATCGGGGTTCGGCGGCCCAGGGTTCGGCGGGTCGTCCGGGTGTCCGGTCGCCCTGCCTCCTGGTGGATCATCGAACCCGGGCGGGCGAGGTCGGCGGCGACGGGTTGTGGTTCGGGTGAATCCTTTTGCGGTCCGGCGGGCTCTTATCTGTGCGTCGACCGCTCGGTCGGCCCCGGAGTCGGAGGTGCCCATGGGAGTTGTCGTTGGTGTCGCGGTCGGTGTCGCGTTGCTGGTGTGCACGTGCGTCGTTCTGGTCCGAAAGCGGAGGAGCTCGCGTGGCTGAGACCGATTGGCCCGGCGAACAGTTGGTTCTCGCCGCCCAGCGCGGGGACGTCGACTCGATCTCCGCGCTGGTCTCCGGTTCGTATCCGCACGTGCTGCGCTTCGCCCATTCGTTGTGCACGTCACCGCACGACGCGGAGGACGCGGCGCAGGAGGCGTTGATCATCCTCTATCGCCGGATCGGGATGTTGCGGGCGACCGCGGCGCTGGGGTCGTGGATGTTCCGCATCGTGCGCAACGAATGTCTGCGGCGCGCTCGGACGGTGCTGCGGTCGGCCGAACCGGACCGGGAGGCCGCCACGGAGTGCCTGGAGGACGATGTGCTCCGGCGGCTGGAGGCCGAGCGGGTGGCCGCGGTGATCGCCGCGCTGCCCGAGGACCTGCGCCGGGTGCTGATCATGCGCGACGTCCAGGGCCGGCCGGGGCGGCCGGTCGCCGAGGAACTCGGCTTGACTACGGCCGCCATGAAGTCGCGCCTGCACCGGGCACGGACGGCGGTCCGGGAGGGACTTCGGCAACCGCTCGACGGGTACGAGGCGGGCCGCGACGGGAGCGGCGGCGCCGGCGACGCCGATGCAAGTGACCATCGACCGCGTGAGGGAGGCACCCATGGGAGTGGTCGTTGACGGTGCGAAGAAGGCCCCGACGGGAGTGGTCGTCGACCATGTGCGGGAGGCCGGAGCGGGAGTGCACGCCGACGGCGTGAAGGACGCCCCAACGGGAGTGCGGGCCGACCTCGTGAAGGACGCCCCGTTGCCGTCGGCCGGCGACCGGCCGCGGAAGGCCCTTCGGTGGGTGACCCGCGACCGGGTGAAGGCGGTGCTGTCGATGGGGCTCGCCACCGACCGAGGTGCCGCCCGTGATTCGGTGGCGCGGCATCTGGTCCGAGGCGCGGTGGGGCTTGGGGCGCTTGTCGGCGCGTTCGCGCTGATCCCGGTGGTCGGCCCGGCCGCCCTGCTGCTCGCTCCGGTGGGCCTGGTCGTGCTGCGCGGTTGCCCGACCTGTTGGCTGGTCGGGTTGATCCAGGCCATTTCGGCGGGCCGGTTGGAGCGCCGGTGCACGGAGGGACGTTGCGAGTTGCAGGTCGCCCGGCCGCACGCTCGGCATCCCGCGAGTACGTCCACCGCCGGCGACGAAGCGGCCGAGTCCTCGCCGGATGCCGTCGGCGAGCGAAACGCCGCCTGAAACGCTGCCGTGCCGCCTGCCGCCCCGTCGAGGGGAGGCCGACGGCCGGTGGCGGCAGCGGAGATCGCACGTCCCGGCGCGGGGAAGTCGCCGGGACGTGCGGGATGGTGCCGGTCGCCGCCGCGACCTGGCGGTTTGTCAGCCGCTGACGCTCTCCCGGCCGTTCTCGATGTGGCCGGCCAGCCGTCGGGTGAAGCCGTCGCCGCCCTCGATCGTCACCGTGACGTCATACCAGCCGTCGGTCGAACCCGTCGACCAGTGCACGGTACGCTCCCGGCCCGGCTTGAGGGTGATCGTGCGCTCGCGGTCGGAGCAGCCGAGGCCGTACGCGTTCGGGGTGAGCCTGAAGGTCACCGACTGCTTGCCGTGGTTGGCCAGTTCCAGGTCCAGCACCCGGCCCGTCGCGCGGATCCGCGAGGTGACCTCGGCGCCGGCCGCGGCCGTGGCCCCGGCGAACTCGCGGCGGAAACCGTTCGGGCCCACCACCGTCAGGTCGTAGCGGTCGCCCTTGAGCGCGATCGTGTCCGAGCGCCTGCCCTGCACGTCGTAGTGCTTGGGCTTGGGCAGCTCGCCCGAGTAGGGGAACAACTGGAGGTGCACGCTGGATCGCCCGCCGTTGGCCAGGTCGAGGGTGAGTGTGCGCTTGGCGGCGTCCACGCGAGCCGACGCGTCCGGCTGGTAGGGCAGCGGACGGGCCGGGCGGCGACCGCGCTCGGGCTCGGGCAGCTTCTGGTCGGCGGGCGGCGCGGGCCGCCAGCGCGAGGTGAACCCCGGGGCCGGGGCCGGCCGGGGCGGCACGTGCGAGCGGCGGGCCCGGTCGAAGTCGAAGGCGCCGGTCAGGTCGCCGGACACGGTACGTCGCCACGCGCTGATGTCGGGCGCGCGAACTCCCGTCCAGGTCTCCAGGAAGCGGGTCACCGAGGTGTGGTCGAAGGTCTCCGAGGAGACGTACCCGCCCACGGTCCACGGCGACACGATCATCATCGGCACCCGTGCGCCGAATCCGATCGGCCGGCCGTTGTAGTACTCGTCCGTGACCTCTTCCGGCGGACGCGGCGCCGGCACGTGGTCGAAGAAGCCGTCGTTCTCGTCGAACGTGAGCAGCACGACGGTGGAGTCCCAGATGTCGCGGTTGGACGCGATCGCGTCGAGCACCTGGTAGGTGATCGTCGCGCTGGCGGCCGGCGAGGAGGCGCTCGGGTGCTCGGAGTCGGCCGCCGAGGGCACCAGGTAGGACACCTCGGGCAGCGTGCCGGCGGCGATGTCGGCGCGCAGCGCGTTCGCCAGCGAGTGCGGCCGGCCGCGGCGCAGACCGCGCTCGTACAGCACCCGGTCGGCGGCCGGCAGCGCCGCGACGCCCTGCTCCAGCTTGGCCAGCAGCGCGTCCTGCTCGGCCGCGGGCAGCCCGCCGAGCTTGCCGTAGAACGAGTCCAGGCTCTTGAAGTCGCCGGCCGCGGCCAGTGCCTTGCGCGCGACCTGCTTGAACGAGACGTAGAACTCCAGGTTGTTGTCCTGGTAGTTGTCCCATTCCTGGTAGACCTTCCAGGACCGGCCCGCGCGCTGGAGGTGCTCGGCGTAGGTGGTCCACGAGTAGCCCGCGTGGCTGTCCTCGGAGTACGCGGCGTTGTCGATTGCCCGCCGGGTGCTGCTGCCGGGCTCGTAGCCGGTGTAGCCGCTGACCAGGTAGTTGCGGTTGGGCGAGGTCGACGACGGCAGTGCGCAGTGGTACGCGTCGCAGATCGTGAACGTGTCCGCCAGTTCGTAGTGGAACGGCAGGTCGGTGCGGTCGTAGTAGGCCATCGTGGCGGGCGACTTGGCGCCGATCCAGCCATCGTTCCAGCCGTCGTTCCAGGCCTTGTGCCCGCCGTCCCAGCTATGGTCGAGCGCGCCTATGTACTGCAGGTCCTTCGCCGCGTCCTGGGCCGCCTTGCGGACCGGGAACGGCAACACCCGCCCGGCGGGACCGCCCGGCTGCTCGAACACGTTGTGCCCGTCGCGCAGTCGGATCGTGTTGCGGTCCCCGAAGCCCCGGACCCCGCGCAGCGTGCCGTAGTAGTGGTCGAACGAGCGGTTCTCCTGGACGAGCACGACCACGTGCTTGATCGCCTTCAACCCGCCGCGCCGGGGCGGGGAGGCGAGGGCCTGCTGGACGGACGGCGGCAGGAGCGAGCCGGCGACGGCGAGTCCCGCGCCGCCCGCGCCGAGTTGGAACAGGCGGCGGCGGGATACGCCGGAGGGAGGCTGGGGGGAGGCCGACACGGGGAGCCCTTTCGGATGTGGGGAGAAGCGCCCGTGCGATGGGTTCGCACGGATGGGGTGGTTCGGGTGCTGCACCGAGCCGTTCGCACGTACGGGGGTGGTTCGGGCGTGCGGAGGTGTTCGGACCACCGCAGTTCATCGGTCCGCCGCCGACCGGGGAGCGGATCGCGGGTGACGGACAGGCAAACTTCCGCCGGCGCGCGGGGCTGCGGTTCGCTTCGTCCCCGCCCGGCCGGCGCACGGTGAGGGGTCGTGGTGGACGACGTGCGGGGTCGGTGACGTGCCAGGTCGGGACGTGCTCGATCGGGAGGCACCGCCGGAGCCGGCGGTGGAGTGGGCCGATTCGCACGCGGTGGTCCGACATGCTTACCGCAGCCCCCGGCGCCCGGTCGAGGACTTCGCGGGGATCCGGGGCGATGGGGGTCGCCTGTCGGTGTGTCGGTCTTGCGATGAGGGGCAGGCCCTGGACCCTCCGGGCCGGAGGACTCGCTCGTCCTGCCGAAAGGGGTGCCTCTGGCGAGGCCCCGGTCGATCCTCTTCGCTGCACGCGCCGATCGACCGGGGCAGGGCGGGCGACCCGGGTGGTGGCGACCGGCTCGGGTGGGCAAACCCGGTGATGGCGACCGGCCGGCGTGGGCCTGCGAGTCGATGGCAGGCCGGTTGGCGGCTCCATCGAACCGGAGGCCGGAGGCCCAGGCCCGGGGTGGCGCGCATCGCGTCGGATCCCCGATCCGGCGTCGTCGCCGGGTCGGGGGGCGAGGCGGTCGGGTTGTGCGGTCGACTCGAGGTCTACGGGGTGGAAGCCGCAGTGGTTGCCGCCGCGTCTTGTGCGGCGGCTGCGGCCTTGGCCGCGGCCTGGAGGGTTTGTACGGGGGTGTTCGTTCGGAGCGCCTCGACGTAGATCAGGTGTTCCGGTGCGATTCGGCCCCGGACCGTTCCGTCCTTGACGTCGGCCTCGGTCAGCCAGCCGTCCGCGACGAGCGTCTCGGTCGTGGCCGCCACCTCCTCGGCGGTGGTCGCGGTGAGGTCGGCGAGGAAGGTCACCTCCGCGCGGGCGTCGCCGTCGGCGTCCGAGTGGGCGGTGATGCCGAGGGCGGCCAGGCGTACGTGCGCGGGCTGCTTGCGCAGCTTCTTGTGCGAGATCAGGCGGGCGACCCAGCCCGAGGACCGGGTTCGGGGCAGCTTGCCCAGCGAGAAGCCGGTGGCACCGGGGACGCCGCAGCCGACCGGGTCCTCCTCGGTTGCCAGCAACTCCTCGACGTCGACGCTGAGCCACCCGGACGCGGTCAGTTCGCCGACCGCGAGCTCGGCCTCCTTGCCGCAGACGCCGCGCAGATCGGGGCCGGTCAGGTTGGCGACACCCGAGCCGACTCCGCGCAACAGGCAGACCAGCGCGAGCAGTCGGGCGACGGGAGCGGTGCCGGGGGCGGTCCGGCCGATGTACGTCAACGCGCCGCGCACCGGCTCGCCCAGGCCGCTCACCGCCCAGTGCCCGCCGGGCGCCGCGTCGGGACGCGCGCTCTCCCACGGGATGCCGCGCTGCTGCGCCAACTGCTGGAGCGTGGTCTCGTACGCCCGACGAGCGCGGTCGGCCTCGGCCCGAACCAGGCCGGTACCCAGCGGATACGGCGCGTCGGCCCACAGAGTGAGCGCGGCCGCCTTGCGCTTGGTCAGCTCGGCCACGACGGTCAGGTCCGCGACGCCGCCGGCCTGATGCGCGCGGAACCCCTCGACGATCGCGGTGAGTTCGGCCAGCAACGGCTCCGGTAGCCCGGGCGGCACGGTGAGCACGCCGAAGCGCCGCAGGCCCGTCTGCTCGCCGCCGTCCCTGGGCCCCTTCGGATCGCGCGGCCGGCGGGTCTCCTTCGCCCCGCGGGGCTGCTCGGCCGTCGTGCGCGGGCCTCGCGGCGGTGGAACGGCATCGGGCGCGGTCGGCTCGCGCAGCTCGGGCAGCAGCGGCGACGAGGGGCGCGGCAGCACCGGCTTGGCGGTCGGCTCCACCGGGCCGCGACCGGCCACGGACACCTCGATCGGCCCGTCGAGGCCGACCACGGTCAGCGGCGGGGACAGCGCCAGCAGGCCGCTGTCGACCAGATCGCCGGCGACGCTCATCGCGCTGCGCGAGCCGATCGTGCGCCCGTTGGGCCCGGCCAGGCCGGCCACCTCGCGGATGGTGATGCTCTGTCCCGCCGCGGCCGCTGCGGCGAACAGCGCGAACACCCGCAACTCCACCGGGCCCATGCGATTCACATCCATCGAGCCGACCCTGGCGGCACGCGTCTTCAGAGGCATGTCCACCTGTCTACCGCACCGGGCCCGGCCCCGAAGCCCCATTGGGCCCCAACACCCGAAAGGACTAACCGAACAAGACGCAAACAACCCGAGAAGTCCGCTGATCACCGCCACCTTCGGGCCCGCCCGGCGCGGCGTTCCGTCCGGGCGGGTGTCGTACACCCGGAGTCCGGCGCCCTGCCTCCGGCCCGGGCCTCGTGCCGGGTCTGTGTCGTACACCCGGGAGCGCGGCGCTGTCTCCGGCCGGCCTCGGGTCGGGTGGGTGTCGCGTACCCGGGAGTTCCGCGCCCTGCCTTCGGCCCGGACCCATGCGCAGACCGGGCGAACCAACCGCAGACCGACGAGCCACGGAGTACGGCATGACCACCGAATCCAACGGGACCGCAGCCGCCGATGCCACTGCCGGCGTCGACGTCATCGGCATGTGGGTGACCGCCGACGGCCACATCCGCCGGGAACTTCGCCCCGACGGCCGCTACGACGAGGCCCGAGGCACCCGACACAGCGCGTACACCGGCAGCTACACCGTCACCGGCGCCCACCTCGACTACGTCGACGACACCGGCTTCACCGCCACCGGCGACATCCGTGACGGCGTGCTCCACCACGAACACCTGGTCCTCTACCGCGAATCGGCGCCCGCCGAGCGCTCGTGACCCACCCGCCCGTCACTCGCCGGTCCGCGAATCGGCCCCGGGCGCGCCGGCCCTCCGCGCCGCCACCGCGTCCGTGTACGACTCGTTCGTGAGCGCCTCGCGCGCGACGCCGAGGTCGGCGAGGACCGCCCGCACCACCGCCAGTGCCGCCGCGACCCGATCGCGGTCCGCCACCAGGGTCTCGACCTCCACGAACGTCTCGCCCGGTTCCGGAACCTCCACCACCGAGGCGAACAGGCGCAGACCCCCGCGCTCGAACGTGTAGTTCCGACACCGCTTCTCGAACCGAATCGTCGGCAGGTACCCGAGCCCGCGCAACACCGCGTCGACACCGGCCGCATCCCCGACCCGCGTCTCGTACTCGGGCTTCGACCCGGACACCACCTCGACCGGCGCGTCCTTGTACGTCAACACGGACATCATCCCCGCCGCGCCCCGCACCGTCCGGACCCGCAACTCCCGTTCCCCACGCGCCAAAGCCTGCCCGGCATCGTCGTAGTAGGTGTCCTCATACACCTCCTCCCGCCCGCCGGCGAGCCCCTCCAACGCACCGAGAAGCCCCTCCCGATCACCCACCCGAGCCTTCAACTCCACCTCGATCACACCCCACCCTCCCCACCCTCCCCACCGACCACCCGAACCGCCGAACCGCCAGGGCAGTGTCGGACGGGCCGATATTCCGGATCGAACCAGAACCGGCGTCGCTTCTCAGCGGAAGCGGGCTCGATTTGCGGTGAGGAATTCGGCGAAGATGCGCGGCTTTCGGCCGGTGAGGTGTTCGACGTCGGGTGTGGTGGCGGCCAATGAGCCGGTGCCGACGTCGGCCCAGAGGGCGGCGACGTCGTCGGCGAACCGTTCGGGGACGCCCTGTGACACGAGTTGCCTCGCCATGTCGTCCGGGGTCAGCCCGACGACATGGACCGGTTTGTCGAGTAGCTCGGACAACTGCCCGGCGACCTCGGCCATCGTGAGTGCCTCCGGGCCGGTGAGGACGAACGTCTCTCCCGCGCCCCGGGGTTCGGTGAGCAGGACGGCCGCGCACGCGGCGATGTCGTGGCAGTCGATGTACGAGACGGGAGCGTCGTCCGCCGGAGCGATCAGGCTCCCGTCGGCGCTGAACGTGCCCGCCCCGGTGTGGAAGTTCTGCATGAAGCCGCTGGGTTGCAGAAGGGACCATTCGATGCCGGACGCCTTCAGGTGCTGCTCGATCTCCCAGTGCGCACCCTGAGCGAGCCTGCCGCTCCGCTGCGCGTGCCAGACCGAGACCTTGACGATGCGTGTCACCCCGGCCCGCCCGGCCGCGTCGATGAAGGCCCGTTGTTGGGCCACCATCGGCTGCGCCGCCCCGTCGACGGTCGGTACCGCGCCCGCGCCGTTGAGTAGGACCCGGTCCACCCCGACCAGCGCCGCGGCGATCGAGTCGGGATCGTCGAAGTCCGCCACGACGTACGGGCAGCCCAACGTCCGACCCTTGTCGGCGTCCCGGACCAGTGCGGTGAACGGCGCCTGTAGGTCCCGGAGTCGGCGGACCAGATGTCCGCCGATGGATCCGGTGGCCCCGGTAACCAAGATCATGTGCAGCTCCTTCGACTGAGGACCCTCGGCTAAACTGAGGGCTCCTCGGAATAATAAGTCGAGGTACCCTCGAATAAGCAAGGGGCAGGTGGATGAGCGGCACCCGAACACGCCGACCGCGCGCCGACGCGCAACGCAACTACGAGCGCATCCTCGAGGCGGCCGACACGGCGTTCCGCGAACAGGGCACGGGCGCGTCCCTGGAGGGCATCGCCCGCCGGGCGGGAGTCGCCATCGGAACCCTGTACGGGCACTTCCCCAACCGGCGGGCCCTGGCCGCCGCCCTGCTGCGCGAACGGCACGCGACCCTCTTCGAGTCCGCCGAAGAACTGCCGGAGCAGGTGCCGCCGTTGGCCGCCATCGCCGACTGGATGGGTGCGGTCGCGGTACACGCGGCGGCCTACCGGGGCCTTGCCGCGCTGCTGATGGAGGGCTTCGACGACGAGGCCTCGGAACTGCACGAGGCGTGCGAACGCATGGCCGCGATCACCGAGAGCCTGCTGAGCACCGCCCGCGACGCGGGTGCGGTCCGCGCCGAGGTCACCGCCGCGGACATCCACGCCCTGATGAACGCGGCCGCCTGGCTGCGCGAACAGGTGTCACCGACCCAGGCCGAACACCTCCTGCGCCTGATGGTGGCCGGCCTACGCCCGGGCGGCGAGGACCCGACGCAAGAAGACTGACGGGAACCGACGGTGGATCCAGGGACCAGGGAGCTATTCCCGGGTCGTCGTGATCTGTTCGACCAGGTGACGGCGCAGGATCTGGCCGGTTGCGGGGGTGCGGGGGAGTTCGGGTACGTAGACCACTCGGCGCGGGTGTTTGTGGGTGGCGAGTCGGCCCGCGCAGGCGGCGCGCAGTGTGGTGAGGTCGGGTGGGCTCGTGGCGTCGGCCGGCACCACGACCGCGCAGATCAGTTCGCCCCAGGTCGGGTCCGGCAGGCCCACCACGGCCGCCTCGCGGACCCCCTCGACCCGGAGCAGCACCGCCTCGACCTCGCCCGGCGCGACCGCTTCGCCGCCGGTGCGGATCAGCTCGCCCACCCGGCCGACGATGCTCAGGTAGCCGTCGGCGTCCACCGTCGCGAGGTCGCCCGTGTGGAAGCGGCCGTCCCGCAATACCGCGCGGGTGGCCGCCTCGTCGTCGAAGTAGCCGTCGAACAGCAGCGGCCCGCGCACGCACACCTCGCCGTCGGCGCCGAGTTCGACCTCCTGGTAGGGACTCGGCACTCCGCAACTGCCCGGCTTGCGCGGCACGTCGACGCCGTCGAGCGCGGCCACGTTGCCCGCCTCGGTCGAGCCGTAGAAGACGCGGAGCACGGCGTTCGGGGCGGCCTCGGCGATCGCCGCGAGCAACTCCGGCGGGGTGCGGGACGTACCGGTGTCGGCGAAGCGCAACGTCGCCAGCGTGCCGCCGTCGGGTCCCTCCTCCGCCGCGAGCGTGTCCAACACCCGTTGCCAGACCGCCGGTACGCAGTTCAGTCGGGTCGCGCGGTGCCGGCGCACCGCGGACACGATCTCCGGGCCGTCCGCCCGGGTGACCAGGACCACCGTGTCGCGCGCCTGCCACTGTTGCAGCGCGATCGTCCAGGCACCCATGTGGAACAGCGGGTACGGGCACACCATCGCGCCGCGTGGTTCGAGTTGCGCACCGGGATGGGTGCGCAGCACGTTCGTGCGGTGGGAGAGGATCACGCCCTTGGGCCGACCGGTGCTGCCGGACGTGAAGAACAGCACGTGCGGGTCGGCCTCACGCGGACCGTCGCAGGTCTCGCCGCTCCCGCCGTCTCCGCCGCTCGGCGCGGTGTGCGCCGGATCCGCCGAGCCCGCCACCTCCGCCAGACCGAGCACCGGTACGCCGAGCGCGGCCCCCACCGCCGCGCCCGGCACACTCTCGTCCGCGATCATCAGCGCGGGCCGGGCCACCCGTACCGTCGCGGTCGCCTCGGCCGCGGACAGTCCCGGGCTCAACGGGACGTACACCGCGCCGATCCGGGCCAGCGCCACGAACACCGGCAGTACGTCGAGCGTGGTCCGGTTCCAGCACGCGACCCGGTCGCCGCGCCCGACGCCGGCCGCACGCAGCGCGTGTACGGTGCCGGACGCCGCCGCGTGCAAGGCGCCGAAGGTGAGCGCGTCCTCGCCCAGAACCGCCGCCGGCCGGTCCGGGACGGCTCGGGCCGCGCCCGTGAACACGGCGTCGATCACCAGACCCTCGTGCGCCATTGCCACACCCTTTCGTCGGTGCTCCGCGCCGGAGTGACCACCCGGGTCAGCGGTCCTTCAGTTCGACGATGATCTCGTGATACCGCTGCTCGCCGACGTTGACCGCGGTCTCCACGCCGCCGCGTCGCATCGGGACGACCACGCCGGGAACCACGTCGGCGGCGAAGTACTCGCGGTACTCGCCCTCGGTGTCCGGTTCGGGTTCGACCGCGATCCGGTCGCCCGCGATCTGGATCAGGTAGTAGTCCAGTTCGTGCCGGTGCGCGTCGCTGCGTGCGCCCGGGGCGAGTTCGAGTTCCCAGATCCGGACCTTGTCGTCCTCGAACAACACCCGGGTACCGATCCCGCCGAGGGTGCGTTCGGCGGCTGGCTCGCCCGTCGCGGACACGGTTTCGTCGCTCATCTGCTGATCCGTCCTTGGGTCGCTGGGGTGATATGGGCGGTGGTGGTGATGGGCAGCCGGGGATTCAGCAGCCCGCGTCCGGGTCGATCCGGTTGCGGAGTTCCTCGCCCGCCAGGTACCGGGCCAGGTTGTCGCGGAAGAGCCGGAAGACCTCGGTGAAGTGTTCGAGGGCCGCGCTGGAGCAGTGCGCGGACAGGTACAGGTTCGGCGCGTCCCACAGCGGGTCGTCGGCGGGCAGCGGCTCGGCCGCGACCACGTCCAGGGCGGCGCCGCCGAGCCGGCCGCCGCGCAGCGCCGCGATCAGGTCCGCCTCGACCACGAACGACCCCCGGCCGACGTTGCAGTAGAACGCGCCCTCGCGCATCGCGGCGAACGCGGCGGCGTTCATCGTGCCGACCGTGTCCGCCGTCTCCGGAGCCGCGGACACCACCGCGTCGCAGCCCGCCAACATCTCGTGCAGGTCGTCCGGGTGGAAGAGCCGGTCCACGTGCTCGGCGGGCACCTCCACCCGCCGCCGCGTCGCGTGCACCGTCATCCCGAACGCCTTGGCCCGGCGCGCCAGTTGCGACCCGATCCCGCCGACGCCGATCAGGCCCAGGGTCCGGCCCTGGATCAGCCCGCCGAACGCCGGCTTCCAGCGCCGCGCGTCCTGGAGCGCGTCCAGCTCGCGATGCCGCTTGAAGAACGCGAGCATCCGGGCGAAGACGAACTCCGCGATCGGCGTACCGTTCACCCCTGCCGCCGTGGTCAGCCGGATCCGCTCGGTGGGCAGGCCCGCCGAGAGCAGTTGCCCGTTGCCCGCCGCGCAGCTTTGCACCCAGCGCAGCTTCGGTGCCAGGTCCGCCACCTCGAACGGCAGGTCCGCCACCAGCGCGATCTCGGCCCGGGCCAGCAGGTCGCGCTGGTCGGCGGTCAACGCGGGGGCGAGCTGCCGCAGTTCCGGGCGGGCCGCGGCGCCGGGTCGGCCGCGCTCGGTGCGCAGGTGCTCGGGCTCGACGTAGCGGCAGTCCACGATCTCCAGCCGGGGATCGAGCGCGCGCACCGCGTCGAAGTCGGCCGCGAGCACGTGCGCGGGCCGGATGTCCCAGGCCGAGGGGTACATGACGGCGACCACGATGGACGGCCGATCGGGTTCGGGCGCGGGCTGGTGCGTCCGCTCGGGTTCGGGCGCGTCACTCACGCTGATGTCCTCCGGTCCTTCAGTACGCCGAGGGTGTGCGTCGCGGCGTGCGTGTTCGCCAGGTAGTCGGGCGCGGCGGTGGTGTCCACGAACCAGCCGGTCGGGCACATGGTCAGGATCTCCACGAACGAGAAGCCGTCGCCGCGCAGTTGGGTCCGGAACGCGTTCTTGATCATGCGGGCGGTGCGGGTGATGTTGACGATGTCGTTGACCGCGCCGCGCGCGACGTACGCGGCGCCGTCGAGTTCGGCGATCAGTTCGGCGAGTCGGATCGGGTAGCCGTGTACGGCCGCGTCGCGCCCGTCCAGTGTGTTCTTGGTGCGCTGGCCGAGCACGGTCGCGGCGGTCATGTGCCCGCCGGTCTCTCCGAATACGCCGTTGTTGAGCATGAAGCACGTGACGTTCTCGCCGCGTGCCGCCGTGTGCAGCACCTCCTGGAGGCCCTCGTTGACCATGTCGCCGTCGCCCTGCACGGTGAACACCAGGGTGTCCGGCCGGCAGCGCTTGACGCCGGTGGCCAGGGACGGGGCCCGGCCGTGCAGGGCTTGCAGCACCTCGATGTCGAGGTTGTTGGAGTAGGCCGTGTAGCAGCCGATCCCGAACACCGCGATCGCCTTGGTGACCTGGTCCAGTTCCTGTACCTGCTCGACCATCGAGCGCATCGCGATCGGCTCGCCGCAGCCGGGACACAGGTGGTGCGCGCCGACGTCGATCAGGTCGGGGGTGAAGTCGTGCACGAGCCGGGCTCCGCACGTGGGCGCGGTGGCGGTGGTGGTCAGCACGGGCAACTCACGGCGTCCGGCGGGCTGCGGGCCGGGCCGGGGACCGGACCGGGCATCGCACGCGGGGCCCGGCGGAGTGGCCGCGCCGGTCGAGGAGCCGCTCGTCGGCGTTCCGGCGCTCATCGGTGGTCCGCCGCGGGTCGGGCGTCGGCGGCCGAGTCCCGGTCGGCGGCCGGATCCGGATCGGCTGCCGGGGCCCGTGCCGATCCGTCCCCGGCCGACTCGAACACCGCCTCGATCCGCCGCCGCATCGCACCGACATCGAGGTCGGGCGCGATGCCGAAGCCGGACGAGTCCAGGCTGAGCCGGCCGATGAACCGCACCGGCGCCGCGCCGAGCACGGCCAGGCGTACGTCGTCCACCATCTGTCCTCCGCTGTTCTCGTACACCGCCACCACCCGCGCGCCCGCCGCCGCGGCGCGCACGATCTCGCTCGGGAACGGCACCAGCGTGATCGGGCGCACGTAGCCGACCCGCAGGCCCAGCGCGCGCAGGTCGCGAACGGCCTGGCGGACGTACAGCGCGGGCGTTCCGTACGCGACCACCACGACCTCGGCGTCGGCCAGGAACCCGGTCTCCGCGCGGGGTTCGGTCTCGGCGACCATGCGTTCCATCGCGCCGCCGTGCCGGGTGTAGAACTCGGCCAGATCGTAGCCGGCGTCGGTGCGATCGCTGGCGTGCCGCTGCTTGCGGTCGGACAGCGGCGAGACGAGTCTGGCCGCGCCGGTTCCGCCGGACGAGCCGTCCAGTGCCCAGTCGCGGGCGGGCAGCGGCCCGAAGTCGTGCGGCCGGACGTCGACCGACACGTGCGTGTGGGCCAGGTAGTAGTCGCCCATCACCAGCACCGGGCTGCGCCAGAACTCGGCCAGGTGGAACGCGTACTGGGTCAACTCGACCGCCTCGCGCACATCGCACGGCGCGAGCACCAGGTGCCGGTAGTCGCCGTGTCCACCGCCGCGGGTGGCCTGGAAGTAGTCGCCCTGCGCGCGCGCCATGTTCAACACCACCAGTGGCAGCCGCGCGTACACGATCTCGGCCAGCGACTCCTGCATCAGCGACAGGCCCTGCCCGGTCGATCCGGTCGCGGCCGGCGTACCGGTGGCGGCGGCGCCCCACGCCATCCCGACCGCCTCCAACTCGCTCTCCGCGTTGACGCAGACGCCGTCGACCTCGGGCAGCCGGGCCGCCATGTGTTCGAGCACCTCGGTGAACGGTGTCATCGGATAGCCGGCGAAGAACCGGCAGCCGGCCGCGATCATCGCCTCGCCGATCGCGGCCGAGCCGGGCAGTACGGGCGGGCGGGTGTCGGTCGTGGTCCCTGGCCTGCTCATCGGCGGTCGCCTCCGGTCTCGTCGCGGGGTTCGTCGTACCGGTAGACCTGGAAGACGAAGTCCGGGCAGACCGCCGAACACGCCTTGCAGGCGATGCAGCCGGGCAAGAGTTGCGGATAGCGGTAGCCCCGGTCGTTGACCTCGTCGACGGTCATCCGCAACACGTCCACCGGGCACGCGTCGACGCACAGGTCGCAGCCCTTGCAGGCGTCGACATCGATCACCAGGGTGCCCTTGCTGAGCACCGGTTCGCCGGGCTGCGTGGCCGCCGGGCCTCGGCCGCTCACGCGTACACCGGCCAGGCCCGCAGCGCCGGTCCGGCATGCGCGTGTCCCATCCGGAGCGCGCTGCGGATGCCCTCCGCGTGTTGCCTTCGGTACGGCGGCAACACGTCGGCGGCGGTATCCAGGAGGGTGTCGAGGCCCACGACGGCGGTCGCGGCGGCGTACGCGCCGAGCGCGATCATGGTCACCGCCGAGGGGTTGCCGGTGCTCGCGGCCAACTCCGAGGCGGGGATGGGCACGAGCCGGCCGACGACGGGCGTCGCGCCGGGGTCGCACAGGCTCGTGTTGAGCACGAGCAGGCCGTCGTCGTGCAGTCGGGAGTAGACGCCGCCGGCGTGTGCGGGGTGCAGGACCAGGCCGGACCAGGCCGAGGCGACGGTCGGCGGACTCTCGACCGGCGCGTCGCCGAGGACGAGCGTGGTGTCCGAGTTGCCGCCGCGCATCATGCCGCCGTACGACCCGAAGTACATCGCGTGCCGGCCCTCGGCCACCGCGGCCGCGGCGAGCAGTGCGGTGGCGAGCTGGATGCCCTGACCGCCGATCCCGGTCAGTAGAACCTCGCGCTGCATGGAGACCCCTTCCTCGCCGCTTCTCTGCCCGGGAGAACCGTGCGGGGTGTATCCGGAACACAGTGAGTATGTCTGAGAACGTTGTTCCGGATAGTATGATGTAGCGTTCCGACAAACAAGAGCGTCGGACAATCGAAGGGGGGACCGCCGATGGACGAGATCGACGGGGTCGACAAGCTCCAAGGGACCGAAGCGGCGGCGAACTCCGAGGGTCTGGTGGGCAACGCGGTCCGCCGGCCGCTGGAGGCGCGCTGGGCGGTCTACGAACAGGAGGTCCGGCGGCTGATCGACGCGACGTACCGGGTGGTCGAGCGCACCGGCAGCCTCGATCCCACGATGCGCGACATCATGCGCGAGTCCGGACTGTCGAACCAGGCGTTCTACCGGCACTTCCGGTCCAAGGACGAACTGCTCGTGGCGATGCTCGACGACGGCCGGCGGCGGATGGCCGCGTACCTGGACCACCGGATGTCGAGCGCGCCCGACGTCGCGGGGAAGGTCGCCGCCTGGATCGACGGCGTCCTCGCCCAGGCCGGCGACCCGATCGCGGCCGCCCGCACGCGCCCGTTCGTCGCCCACCAGGACCGCCTGGCCGACCTCTTCCCGACCGAACAACGCGACTCGATCGAGGCCATGCTCCGCCCCTTGCGCGAGGCGTTGGCCGGCGCGCCGACCCCGAACCCCTCGGCCGACGCCCTCGCGATCTACCGCCTGACCCTGGCCACCCTCCACGACCACCTGCGCACGGGCACGGCGGTCGCCCCCGAGGACCGGGCCCACACGGTGCGCTTCGCGTTGGCGGGCGCGGGTGTGAGCGCGAACTGACGCACCGGCTCGGAGCGCGACGGACGCCTCTGCCGGGGCGTACGTGTCACGCCTTTGGCCGTTGCGGCGGCGGTAGGGCTTACGGGCCCGCCGATCGTCGGATGCGGACGATGTCGTGGTCGTGGCCGATGGAGAAGCCGGAGTCGTTCGGCTCGGCGAAGTTGGTCAGGACGTAGTGTTCGAGGGCCTTGCGGCTCGGCAGGTGGTCACGGGAGGCTAGGTCCGGCACGTTCACCATGAACTCGGCGACCGCGAGGGTGTCGGCCAGGTCGTCGGCACGAAAGCGCACGGGCAGGGTCTCGATGGTCCAGTCCTCGACGAGGCCGTCGTCGGCCGCGACCAGCGCGCTCGCCGTCGCCGTCAGGTCGAAGCGCACGTCGAAGAAGTGCCGCACGAGGCGCATGCACTCGTTGTCCGGATTCTGGAGCGCGAGGACGAGTTCACCGCCCGGTCGGACCCAACCCAGCATGCGCCGCACCGTGGGCAGCCAACGCGGCTCCGGCAGGTAGTAGAGCATGTGCGAACACAGCGCGAAGTCGGCGACGGCGGGCAACTCCACCGCTTCGACGGGCTCGCCCAGCACCTCCGCGTCCGGGCAGGCGAGGCGCAGCGCGGTACGCATGTACTCGCCGGGTTCGATGGCGATCGTGCGCTCGAAGTAGCGGCCCAGGTACCGGGTGGTGGCACCGGAACCGGCTCCGATGTCGACGAAGACCGAACGACGGGGCAACTGTTCGACCAGCGCGCTCAGATGGGCGTGGGTCACGGCCTTCTCGTCCGATCCGGCGAGGAAGAGTTCGAAGGACTGGCGGTATTCGTCCCCGGCGACGTCCAGGATCCGAATCGGGTCGGAAGGGGATGCCTCGGCAGGTGGCAACGCCATGCGGTTCGCCCTCCCGCGAGGAGGATCCCCCGCAGTTCGCTGTGGTCGTGGGACACCACGCTACGCGGTCACGGGGGTCCGATCCCGGATTGTCGGGGGTGAGCGAATCGCGGTCGCGCGAACGGCCGAAGCACCGACGCCCGGGCCCTCCGTCACCATCGCAACCAAGCCGCGGTGTCCGACCCGAGCCGGCCGTCGTCGGTCAATGGCCCACTCGTCAGCAGCGGTTCGGCGTGTTCGGGAAGCTCCACCGGGTCCCGGCCCAGGTTGACCACACACGCGAACCGGTCGCCCCGGGTGAACGCGATCACCTGCGCCGGCGCCCCCGGCAACCAGGTCAGTTCGCCGTCGCCGAGCGCCGATTCCGCACGGCGCAGCCGGATCGCGGTCCGGTACAGGGTCAGCATCGAGTCGGGGTCGCCGCTCTGTGCCTCGGCGGTCCGGTCGGCCCAGTCGGCCGGCTGCGGCAGCCACGGCGGCCCCGACGCGCGTGCCGGGCTGAAGCCGTACGGCGGTGCGTCCCCCGACCAGGGCAGTGGTACCCGGCAGCCGTCCCGGCCCGGCGAGGTGCCGCCCGAGCGCAGGGCCATCGGGTCCTGCAACGCCGCCACCGGGATGTCCTCCACCTCGGGCAGCCCCAACTCCTCGCCCTGGTAGATGTAGACCGCGCCGGGCAGCGCGAGGGTGAGCAGCGCCGCCGCCCGGGCCCGGCGGGTGCCCAGTGCCGGGTCGGTCGGTACGCCGCGCGCCTTGGTCGCGAAGTGGAACGAGGTGTCCGCGCGGCCGTACCGGGTTACCGTCCGGGTCACGTCGTGGTTGGCCAGTACCCAGGTCGCGGGCGCGGACACCGGGGCGTGCGCGGCCAGGGTGTCCTCGATCGAGGCGCGCAGTCGGCCGGGTTCCCACGGGCAGGACAGGAAGTCGAAGTTGAACGCGGTGTGCAACTCGTCCGGTCGCAGGTAGCGCGCGAAGCGCTCGGTGTCCGGCAGCCAGATCTCGCCGATCAGCGCGCGCGGATCCGGGTACGAGTCGGCGATCGCGCGCCACGAACGGTAGATGGCGTGCAGCCCGTCCAGGTCGACGTAGGGGTGCGGGCCGGTCGAGTCCGGGTCCAGGTCGGGCAGCGCCGGATCCTTCTCCAGGAGCGCCGCCGAGTCGATCCGCACCCCGGAGGCGCCCCGGTCGAACCAGAAGCGCAGTACCTCCTCGTGTTCCGCGCGAACGCGCGGGTGGGCCCAGTTGAGGTCGGGCTGGCGCGAGTCGAACAGGTTGAGGTACCAGTCGCCGGGCGTGCCGTCCGGGTCGCCGGACCGGGTCCAGGCCGAACCGTGGAACTCGGACACCCAGTTGTTCGGCGGCAGTTCGCCGTGCTCGCCGCGTCCGGGCCGAAACCAGAACAGCTCGCGTTCGGGTGCCGTCGGGTCGGCGATCGCCGCCCGAAACCACGGATGCTCGCTGGAGACGTGGTTGGGCACGATGTCCACGATGGTGCGGATGCCCAACTCCAGCGCGTCGGTGATCAGCTTCTCCGCCCCGGCCAGGGTGCCGAACTCCGCTGCCACGCCCCGATAGTCGGCCACGTCGTATCCGCCGTCGGCCATCGGCGAGGGATACCAGGGGCTGAACCACAGCGCGTCCACGCCCAATTCGGCCAGGTACGGCAGCCGCTCGCGCACACCGGCCAGGTCCCCGGTTCCGTCGCCGTCGCCGTCGGCGAAGCTGCGCGGGTACACCTGGTAGATCACCGCGCCGCGCCACCACGGTGCCGCCTGTGCTCCCTGTCGGCCGTGCTCTGCCACGTCGGCGTTCCTTTCGGTGGGAGGGGAAGGGAAGAGGAGGAGAGGAGGTACGGGCGAGGGGGAGAGGAGGTCTACTCCTTGACGCCGCCCGCGCTGATCCCGGCGATGATGTGCCGCTGGAAGACCAGGAAGACGGCCACCATCGGGATGCTCGCGATCACCATCGCGCCGATCAGGTAGGTCAGCGGCAGACTCGCGGACAGTTGCACCAGCGCGACGCTGATCGGCTGCTTGTCGGTGTCCGGGAAGACCAGCAGCGGCCACAGGAAGTCCTGCCAGACCGCGACCACCGCGAAGATCGACACCACCCCGAGCACCGGCCGCGACATCGGCAGCACGATGTACCACAGGGTCCGCAGCGGTCCGGCGCCGTCGATCGACGCGGCCTCCAACACGTCGTCGGGCAACTGGTCGAAGAAGCGCTTGAGCAGGTACAGGTTGAACGCGTTGGCCACCGACGGCAGCCAGATCGCCCACGGGGTGTTGAGCAGGTTGGTGCCGACGAATGGCACGTCGATCGCGGTCAGGTACTTGGGTACGAGCAGCGCGGACGCGGGCACCATCAGCGTGGCCAGGATCGCGCCGAGCACGATTTGCCCGAACACCGGCTTGAGTTTGGACAGCGCGTACGCCGCCGCCGTGCACAGCACGATCTGGAAGAACCACGCGCCTCCCGCCTGGAGCGCGGTGTTCTCGAGGTAGCGGGCCAGGTCCATCCGGCGCCACGCCTCGGCGTAGTTGTCCGCGTGCCATTCCTTCGGCACGTAGGTCGGCGGGCTCTGCAACATCTCGTCGGGGGACTTGAACGCTCCGGTGACCATCCAATAGATGGGGAACAGGAACGCGGCGGTGAAGCCCGCCAGGGTGAGCGCGAAGACCACCCAGTAGGTGATCCTGCCTCGCTTGCTGCGCATCCGCATCGGCGAGACGAGGGTGCGTACCTGGGCGCCGGCCCGGCGTCGGGAGCGTTCCGCCGCGCGCTCCGCCCGCCGACGCGCGCGCCGATCCGCCCATGCGCCGGCGCGCCCGCCGTCGGATCCGATCGTGGTCGTCATCGCCGGCCCCCTAGTCCTTCGTCCGGGTCAACCGCAGGTACAGCGCGGAGAACGCCGCGAGCAGGATCAGCAGCAGCACGCTGAGCGCGCACGCGCTTCCGTAGTCGCTGTAGACGAACGCGTATTTGTAGATCAGGTACAGCACGGTGATGGTGGAGTCGCCGGGTCCGCCGCCGGTGATCACGAACGGTTCGACAAACACCTGCATCGTGGCGATGATCTGCAGGAGCATCAGCATCAGGATGATGAACCGGGTCTGCGGGACGGTCACGTGCCGGATGCGCTGCCACAGGTTCGCGCCGTCCAGTTCGGCCGCCTCGTACAACTCGCCGGGGATGCCCTGGAGCGCGGCGAGGTAGATCAGCACCGTGCCGCCCATGTTGGCCCAGGTGGCGACCAGGACCAGCGAGATCATCGCGGTGTCCTCGCCGTTGGTCCAGGTCGAGGTGGGCAGGTGCGCGGCGCGGAGCACCTCGTTGAACAGGCCCGGTCCCGGGTCGAAGAACCATTTCCACATCAGCGCTGTGACCACCGGCGGGATCATCACCGGCAGGTAGACCGCGAGTCGGAAGAACGCCCGGGCGTGCCGCATCTCGTTGATCAGCAGGGCCAGTACGAACGGCACCACGAAGCCGATCACCAGGGCCAGCCCGGTGAAGTAGAAGGTGTTGCGCCAGGCGGCGGCGAACTCGGGGTCGTGGAGGACGGTGGTGAAGTTGTCGAACCCCACCCACTCGGTGCCCGCGTCGGCCCGGCCGCCGGTGCGTTGGAAGGACAGTTGGATGGCCCGGATCGCCGGATACCAGGAGAACAGCGCGAAGCAGAGCAGGCCGCCGGCGAGGAATCCGTAGGCGGTGAGGTTGGCGGTGATCGCGCGGCGTAGAAGGGTTCGGCCCTGGGAGTGGGAGGCGGGGCCGCCTCGGGGGCCGGTTCGGGAGCCGCCCGGTCGCCATCGGGTCCGGCCCGGGGGGTCCGGCTTGGAGACCGCGACCGTGGTTGTCATGGCGTGCGCTCCCTCGCTGCTGTCGCTTGTCGCCGCTGCCGCTGCCGCTGCTTGTGCCGGTGCCGCTGGTGGGCTGGTGGGCTGGTGGGCAGGTGGGCCGGGGTGGCCGGGTGTCGGGGGTGTGCGGGCAGCGGGCCGAGCGCCGGGGGCGGGCCGGGGCTGGGGTGGTGTCCCGGCCGGCCCGTCGGGCGCGCGGACAGGGCCCGGTGGTGACCGCTGCTCGCGGGCCGGGGCTACTTGGCCAGTTGCTGGGTGATCTTGCTGTTCGCGTCGCCGAGCAGCTTGTCCAGGTCGGCGTCCTTCTTGGTCAGCACGCTGGAGACCACACCGTCCAGGATCGAGTAGATCTGCTGGCCGTTCGGGGGTTCGGCGATCGCGGGGACGGTGGCGCCGGCGAAGCTCGCGTAGTTTTCCACCGGCAGGTTCGCGTTGGCCGCCTTGAGGTCGACGTTGGACTTCGCGGCGCCGCCGGTCCAGATGGCCGGCTCGGGCAGTCCGACCGGCTCCTTGTCGGTCTTGCCCCGGGCCCAGTCGTTCAGGCCCTTGCCCGGGGTGAGCGCGAGGAAGTCGAGCCACTTCAGGCCCGCCTCGATCTGCTCGGGGGTGCACTTCTTGTTGAACATGTAGCCGTCTCCGCCGGCCAGGGTGCCCTTGCCCTCCGGCATCGGCGCGATGCCCAGGTCGGCGAGCTTGCCGCCGAACTCGTTGACGATGGTGGGGATGTTGTCGGGCGCGGCCAGGAACATGCCGAGCCGACCGCTGCCCATCATCTGCTGGACGTCCGCGATGGTCAGCAACTGCTTGCTGCCCATGCTGTTGTCCGTCCAGCGCATGTCGTGCAGCGTCTGTAGGACGGCCTTGCCCTCGGGCGTGTTCACGGTGCCGGACTTGCCGTCGGCGGACACCGCCGTGCCGCCGCGCGAGTACAACTCGGCGACGAAGTGCCAGCCGCCCTGGTTGCTCGCGCTGTAGTCGGCGTAGCCGACCGCGCCGCCGCCGCTGTCGGCGATCTTCTTGGCCGCGGCACGGACCTCGTCCCACGTGGCCGGCGGTTTGTTCGGGTCCAGGCCGGCCTTGGTGAACAGCGCGCGGTTGTAGACCAGGCCCATCGAGTAGTTCGTGCGCGGTACGCCGAAGGTCTTGCCGCCGGCGTCCTGGAAGTACTTCACCAGGTCGGGGCGAAGTTCCTTGCCCGCGACGAGCTTGTCCATGTGGGCGCTGATGTCGGCCGCGCCGCCGCGGGCCAGCACGGTCTGCACGTTGGTGTAGTTGACGTAGAACAGGTCTTCCATCCGACCCCCGGACAGCTTGGCCTCGAACGTGGTCGGGTCCGAGCAGGGAAACGCGTCCTTGGACTCGATCTTGATGTTCGGGTTGGCCTTCTCGAAGGTGGCCACGTCCTGTTCCCACTGCTTGCGGTCGACCTCGGCGGTGCGCGGCGGCTTGCAGTTGACCGTGATCGAGACCTTCTTGCCGCCGCCGGTCGCGGTGGTGTTCGCGGCGCCAGAGGGGTCGGCCTTGGCGTTGTCCGCCTTGTCGCCGGAGTCGTCCGAGCAGGCGACCCCGGCGAACAGGAGACCGGCGGCGACGAGGACGGCGGAGGATCTGCGGTACCTGGGCGTGGTGTCGCGCAGCCGACGTGCGCGACGGGTTTCACGTATCTGGCGCATCTGAAGAGCCCTCCTGACCGTGGGGACCCGTCGGCCGGCAGGTCGTCGGCTGCCCGCGGGGGGTTTGCGGGCAGCACGAGATGGCCCGGAGGCGGCCGTGCGGATCTCGGTCGGTACTCGATGGAACCCGACGATGGAACGAACAGGCGCAGACGTCCGGGAAGGTGCGATCCGGACCCTGCGTGGCGCTGCACACTCAACCACGGGGAACCATGGCGCTACAAGATGTCGACGAGATTTCGCAAATTAGCGACAGGGATCGGTGGTTCGTTCGATGGAACCTTGCAGAATGCTGCCTTTCAGTTGGTGGTGGGCCCGGTGGAGCGGTCGTCGGGGGTGTTTCGGCCCGCCGCCGGAACCGGTCCCGACGACTTGCGCAGCACCAACTCCGGCTCGAACAACAGCTCGTCGTGGGTGACCCGGGTACCGGCGATCTCGGCCATCAGCAACTCGACCGCGGCCCGGCCCATCAGCTCGATCGGCTGGCGTACGGTGCTCAGCGGCGGGTCGGTGGCCGACATCAGCGCGGAGTCGTCGTAGCCGACGATCGACACATCGCCCGGAACGTGAAGTCCCAGGCGGCGCACGGCCCTCACCGCGCCGAGCGCGAGCGGGTCGCTGGCGCACACGAGCGCGGTGATGCCGCGATTGATCAGCCGGGTGGCGGCGGCCTGGCCGCCCTCGGGGGAGAACAGGGCGTGTTCGATCCGGTCCTCGGGGAGGTGTACGGCGAGCCGGGCCGCGGCCAGTTTGCGGTTGGAGGGCACGTGGTCCGGCGGGCCGAGGATCATCCCGATCCGGTCGTGGCCCAGCGCCGTCAGATGTGCGATCGCCTGCTCGGCGGCGGCCGCGTCGTCGCAGCTCACGCGCGGGAAGTCGAGGTTGTCCACGGCCGCGTTCATCAACACGGTGGGCAGGTTGCGCTCGGCCAGGCGGGCGTAGTGGCCGTGCGGCGAATCGGCCTGCGCGTACATGCCACCGAAGAAGATCACCCCGGAAACGGCCTGGTCGAGCAGCATCTCGACATAGTCGGCCTCGGTCACCCCGCCGGCCGTCTGGGTGCACAGCACGGGCGTGAACCCGCGTTGCGCGAGTGCGCCGACCACGATCTCGGCCAGCGCCGGGAAGATCGGATTCTGCAACTCCGGCAACACCAATCCGACCAACCGCGCTCGCTCGCCGCGCAGTTGGGTGGGTCGCTCGTACCCCATCACGTCCAACGCGGTCAGCACCGCGGCCCGGGTCCCCTCCGACACCCCCGGCTTTCCATTGAGCACGCGACTGACCGTCGCCTCGCTCACTCCAACCTTCTTCGCAACCTCAGCAAGTCGACGCACCATGCGCGCAAGACTAGTACGACCAACGTCATCATTTTGCATAATCACGCAAGCCCTGTGCATGCGGGGGTGGGAGCGCGGGGTGCGGGGGCGTCACGGGCCACCGACGCCCACCGTCGCGCTCCCGCCCCGGCGCGCCCGGGTGGTGCGGACACCGGGCCGGCGCGAGGACCCCCCGCGCGCCGTTCGACGTGCCCACCCCACCCACACCGCGCACCGAGACGCTACCGGGCAGGCGCGACCCCGGCACGCGAACGGGGCGACCGAAGGGTGCGGGGTTATGGGGGTGGGAGCGTGAGCGATTGGGCGGCTTCGAGGAGGGCTTCGACGATCCGGGATTCGGGGACGGTTTTCACGATTTGGCCTCGGACGAAGATTTGACCCTTGCCGTTGCCGGAGGACACGCCGATGTCCGCTTCGCGGGATTCGCCGGGGCCGTTCACGACACAGCCCATGACCGCGACGCGCAGCGGGATCGGGAAGCCGTCGAAGGCCGCCTCGACCCGGCGGGCCAGGCGGTGGATGTCCACCTGGAGTCGGCCGCAGCCCGGGCAGGAGACGATTTCGAGTCGGCGCGGACGCAGCCCGAGGGATTGCAGGATGTGGCAGCCGGCCTTGACCTGTTCGGTGGGCGAGTCGGACAGCGACACCCGGATCGTGTCGCCGATGCCCTCCGCCAGCAGGATGCCGAACGCCACGGCGGACTTGATCGAGCCCTGGAGGCTGGGCCCGGCCTCGGTCACGCCCAGGTGCAGCGGATAGTCGCAGCGCGCGGCGAGCAACCGGTACGCGGCGATCACCGTGCGCGGATCGTGGTGCTTGACCGCGATCTTCAGGTCACCGAAGCCGTGCTCCTCGAACAACGAGCATTCCCACAGCGCCGATTCGACCAGCGCCTCGGGGTCGGCCCGACCGCCGTGCCGGGCCAGCACCCGCGGGTCGAGCGAGCCGGCGTTGACCCCGATCCGGATCGGTACGCCCGCCGCGCCCGCCGCCGTTGCGATCTCCCGGACCTTGTCGTCGAACCGGCGGATGTTGCCCGGGTTCACCCGTACCGCCGCGCAACCCGCGTCGATCGCCTGGAAGACGTAGCGCGGCTGGAAGTGGATGTCCGCGACCACCGGAATCGGCGATCGCGCCGTGATCGCGGGCAGCGCGTCGGCGTCGTCCTGGGAGGGCACCGCGACCCGGACGATGTCGCAGCCGGCGGCGGTGACCTCCGCGATCTGCTGCAGCGTGGCGTCGACGTCGGCGGTCGAGGTGGTGGTCATGGTCTGCACGCTGATCGGCGCCCCGTCACCCACCGGTACGGCGCCGACGTCGATCCGCCGCGACCGGCGCCGGATCGGAACCTGCGTGGGCACCTCGGGCAGGCCGAGGTCGGTGGCGGTCATGCGGGTGCCTCCTGTGCGGATGGGCGCGTGCTCGCGGTTGCGCGACATGGCTGTGCCGGGGCGTCTGCGATCGGCGCATGCCGTACCGGCGACGGGAGTTCGGCACCGGCGGAGGACGTACGGGGCGGCCTCGCTCGAGTACCGGTCCGCCGGCGTAGTCGCGGATCGGTCGCGCGTGGTCGACCGAGTCTCGAGCACCCGTCGTACATGTTCCTCCCGGGTCGCGGCAGTGTGCGCACGCGGCCGCAGGAGCGGGCCGAGGCCCGGTCGGCGCGACGTGCATATGGCAGTTTTCCCGACGATCGGACGATCGAGAAGGCGTGAAGCATGGCCCGATGGCGCACCGATGATCACGACGGCACGCGGGGGGTACGGACGTACGGGAGGGCGCGATCGGATGCGCCGGGCGGGCGCTTCGAGCGCCGTCGGATGCCGGTTCGCGTGCCGGTCGGGGGCCGGGTCGGAGGCAGGTTCGGGGCCGGTTCCGGTGCGGGGTCGGGTCCGTGGGCGGCCTCACGGCTCACTCGTCGAGCAACATCCGCCGTAGCCGCTCGAAGGCGGTCGGACTCGGGCGGTTCGGCAGGAAATCGCGGATCTGCCGGGCGCATTCGGCGGAGCTGTAGGTGTGTGTGTCGCATTCGAGGTCGTACACGCCGTGCGCGTGCACCCGGTCGAACTGGAGGGCCACCAGGCCGGAGGGCCGGTCCCCGCGTGCCTGTTCGCGGCGCAGCAACTCGGCGCGTGGGCAGCGCAACCCGACCAGCACCACGTCCCGGGCGGGCAGCACGTCCAGGCAGTCGATCAGGCGCCAACGGTTGCTGAGGAGGTGGTCCACACCACGTGGTTCCCGGCGGCGGCCATGCCGGCGACCGCGCGATGGAAGCCCCTGACCGTGCGGTCGATTTCGGCCTGGACGAGGTCCGGCGTGATGTGCCGCTTCGAACGCATGGCGTGGAAGGAGTCCACCGGGAGGTGGTAGTGCGAGGGTTCGAGGATGCGCAGCAGTTCCGTCGCGATGCTGGACTTGCCGGAACTGGAGGTGCCGTTCAGGAAGATGACGCGCCCCGTCGCGGGTCGCGTCGGTGACTCTTGCGGCGACGTCATCTCCGCAGTGTAGCGGCCTGGATCCTATTACGGATCTTCTATATCCGTTATATCGATGCCGTTGCGCCGGTCGTTCCGTCGGGGAGTGGGCTCCGCTCGGTGGTGCTCCACGGGTGAGGCGGGCGGGTGTCGTCCGGCGGTGCGGCGGGCGTTGGCCACGATGAATTCAGTCGCCTGATTCGGTCGCGTGATCGGGCCGTCGGATCGGGTGGGAACGCCCGGTATCGGACCGAAATCACCGATGTGCTCGACCTCGCGGAGTGTCGCACCTCCCGAAGGGGGGTTGCCCGTCGGGGCTCTGGCATGCTGGGCGGCGTCCGAGTACCCGTGATGGGGAAGCCAACGGAGGTCCCAGATGAGCCTTGCCCGCAGAGCGACTTCGCCACCCAAAGCGAAGGTCGTGGTCGTCATCAACCGTAAGGGTGGTGTCGGCAAGAGCACGATCGCGGTGAACCTGGCCGCCGTCGAGGGCCAGAACTTCACTCCCACCGGGCCGTTCGACCCCGATGCCGACGCGCCCGTGGTCGCCTGCGGCATCGACCCGCAGGGGTCGATGGAGGACTGGGCGGACCGGGTCCCCGAGGAACACCTGCCGTTCGACTACATGTCCACCAAGGGCAAGCCCGGCATGCTCGCCGAGTTGAAGGCCGATCCCGCGGTCGCGCGGATCATCGTGGACAGCCCGGGATTCATGGACACCGACCCCGAGGCCGAACTCACCACCGACCCGCTCGGGCACGGCGCGGCGGCGGACGCCCTGCGGGACATGCTCGAGGTCGCGGACCTGGCGGTGGTACCGATCACGCCGGAGTTCATGAGCTGGTCGCCCAGCGAGTACACGATCGAGCGGGTGCTCAAGCCGCGTGGGATCCCGTACATCGCGGTGGTCAACCTGTGGGACCCGCGCGACGGCGAGACCGACCGGGCCCGGGTCGAGGCGTGGATAGACGAACGCGGCTACCCGAGGGCCCGGGAGCCGATTCGCAAATACAAGATCCACGCCCATGCGGCGGAGGGCGGACTCGTGGTCACCCAATACAAGGAGAGCGGCACCGCGTTGCGTGCCCGCGAGGACTTCTACAAGCTCGCCCTCGCGATCGAGCAGGCGATCTGATGGGCCGTCAACGTACTCCCAGGACGGCCGCCGAGCCGCGTCGACTGCGGACCGCCGCCGACATGGCCAAGGAACTACCGGCGCCGTTTCGGCCGCTGTCCGACAGTCCGGTCCTGATCGACGACGAACAGCGACAACTGGCCGCGTGCGAGGCCGCGATCGAGACCTTGCGGGTGGCGTTCTGGGCAGCGGGCAAGGCATTGCAGATCGTCCGCGACGCGCGGCTGTACCGCACCCGCTACGAGACCTTCGAGGACTACTGCCTCGACCGCTGGGACATGCAACGCCGGTACGCGGACCGGCTTATCCAGGCCTGGCCGATCGCGGAGGCATTGAGTCCAATTGGCCTCAAGGCGGTGAACGAGGCTCAGGTCCGTGAACTCGTGCCGCTCGCGGGCCGATACGGGAACGAGGCCGCCGTGACGGTGTACCGCACGGTCGCCGAGGCGGAAGCCGTACCGCTGACGGCGGCGGTGTTGCGCGGCGCGGTGGCGGCGGTCGGCGATGCGTTCTCCCCGGCTGCCGCGGTCGAGCAGGTCCGCGGCTACCTCGCCTCGCTCGGCATCGACCCGGAGCCCGACGGCGACCGGGTGGTCGACTACACGGCCAAGGCCGCGGACACCATTCCGCGTCGCTGGCTGAGCACGCTGGCCAGGCAGGATCGGGCGGCGGCGGTGGCCTACCTCGACGAGCTGGAGCGTCAGGTGGCACGGGCACGGCTGGAGCTTGCCGAGGGCGACGCCGAAGGCCGTGCCGGTGGTCCGGGCGCAGCCGAAGTCGCGGGTCGTCCGGACGGCGACGCGGGGTCGGGATCGAGCGCGGACCGGAGCGCGGTGTCCGCGTAGACGCTGCGCGCCGCCGGAGCATGGGCGTCGGGTGAGTCCAATTGGACTCACTTGGTGAGTCGTTGCGGCCGGGCGGTCGCTCGTACGTGCGTTGCGATGCGCCGGGGTGTGTCTGTGCTCCTTCGGGACTCGGCGGCCCTGCCTTCGTCGCACGTGGGCGGGTGCCTTCCGCGTACGGCCGCCGGCCGCCGGCCGCCGACCGCCGGCTGTCCGCCTTCCGCCTCTCGTGTTCCGCGTTTGCCGCGAGTACGAGGCAAGCGCGTGGGGCGGGCCGGGCGTGCTCGGCGGTGGAGGGCCGCCGGTGCGTGCGTCCCGCCGACGCGACGGGCGCGCGGCCGGGCCGGCGTACGCGCGGATGCCGGCCCGGGGTCGGCGGAGCGGATGTCTGCGGCACCTGATCGGATCGTTCCCGGTGGTGGATCACCTGTCACCGACCGCTTCGGCAGGTCACTTCCCGGAAGGTGACATCTCGAAGGGTGACTTGTCGAAGGGTGGCTCCGGAAGGTGACCGCGGATCACCGACCGGACGTCGGAGCGGCCGCCGAAGGCCGAGCCGCGTACCGCGAAGCCGGGTTCCTCCACCGCGCAGGTAGCCTCCTCCACCGAAGGACGGTCCCTCACCCGCAATCCAGTCTCCGGCCGAAGGACGCCGCCGCCGAGGGAAGCCCCCACCGACCGTCGGATCGCCCACCCGGCGTTCGCTCCTCCGCGGCCCGAACCACCCACCGAAACGAGCACTTCCCGACTCGGACCCGTGCCTCGCGCGCGGGACGAAGGAGTTGTCGCAGACATGCTGGACCTCGCGCGCTGGGACTGGTCCCGGCACTGGCCCTACCTGGCCGGAGCCCTCGTCGTGCTGGCCTCGATCGTCCTCATCGAACGCGCCCGCCGCCGCGCGATCGCCGAACGCGCCCGCGTCGCGGCCCTGCCGGAGGAGGCCCGCAAGGCGTTGGAGAGCGACCGCTCCGCGACCCGGGACCGGCGCGGGAGGCGAGTCGAGGACCTGCTGACGGCGGCGGTCGCGGCAGCCGCGGCGGGCCTGTCGGCGGCCCAACTCGGCAAGTTCGGCCGGGACGTCATGGGACTGCACGGCCCGTGGGCGTATCTGCCGTTCGTCGCGCTGGACTTCGCGGCCGTGGTGTGTGCGCTTCGAGCGCGCCGGCGGGCGTCGCGGGGCGCCGCGGCGGGTCTGTCGGGGGCCCTGGTGTGGGTCCTGGCGTTGTTGTCCGCGTCGATGTCGGCCAGCGAGGGCGACAACCTCGGCGAGGCGTTCGCGCTCGGCATCTGGGCGCCGATCGCGGCGGTGTTGTGGGAGCTGGGCCTGGCCGAGGAGCGGCACGCACGGACCGAACGCGCCGATCGCCGGATCGGGTTGATCCGCTGGCTGCACCCGATCGAACGTGTCCTGGTCCTGGCCGAGCTGGCGGGTGACGAACACCTCGGCGCGGCCGACGCGACCGAACGTGTCCGTGAGCGCCGCGCGGCACGCGCGTTGTACCGCCTGCGCCAGGCCACCGAGGCCCGTGTGGCACTGGTGGACGGGGGCGTCTCCCGCCCCAAGCGCGGGACCGAGCGCAGATACCGTCGGGCCGAGGCGTTCGCGCAGCGTACGGCGGCGCGCGTCCGGTTGGCCGATGCCGAGGTGGAGGCCGCCGTCCTGCCGCAACTGCGCATCCTGGTCGACGTGGGTCGGCTCGCGAACATGACCTGGCCCGCCCCGGACGCCACCGCCATCCCTCGGCAGCGCGGCGGCCGGCCGCACCTCGGCACGGGTCCCACGCACCCGCAGGCCGGCGAAGCGCACCCGTATCCGACCGCCACGCGCCGGGTTGCCGGCGTCGCGGTCTCCGCCGGCGCCGGCGCGGGCGCTCAGCCGGAGGCCGGGTTTTCGTCCATGGACGGCGGATCGTCGGGGGACGAGCCTTTGCAGCGCGCCACGACTGCCGCGTCGCCGGGGGCGAACGGCTCGGGCCGTGGCGCGGCTGCGGCTTCGTCCTCGTCCGCGGTCGGGGGAGACGCGGAGATGGAGCAGCAGGGGACGAGGATCGGGTGGTCGGGGACCGGCGACCTGCTCGTCGGCGGGACGGTCGGGTCGGCCCATGCCGGGGACCCGCGTGACGGTGTGGTGGCCACCTGGCCGGGCGGCGGCGAGTCGGGCCGAGGGGCAGGGGCCCGGTTGCCGAGGGCCTCGGGTCCGGCGACTCTCGGTGCCGGCGGTGCGGCGACCCGAGGCACGCCGAACGGGCCGCGCGGCCCGGAAGGCCGCTCCCGGGAAGCGGCGATGGCTTCGGCGGGCGCCGGGGGCTCGACCCGGTCGCCGGGCACCGGGGGCGGGGCGCCGCGAGCCGCCGAGCCGCGTCGGGCGGAGGCGGGCGACGGGGATTCGGATGACCGAGATCGGACCCGAGGCGTGAGCGGAGACTCGCCGAGCGGGCACGGACCTCGGTACGAGCGTCCCCCGGGTCCGGCGGCCGCACAGCCCGACTTCGGCGCAGGTCGCGAAGGTGCGGCGGAGTCCGCACCGGCCGCCGTGAGCTGGGCCCCCGAGATGGCGACGCCGCCGGACGGCGAGGGCTTGCCTCCCGGTGCGCGGATCGGGCCGCCCGCGCCCGGCGCGGGCCACCGCGAGTCGGGCGCCATGGCCGGGCCGCGCGGAGGTGAGCCGCACCTGTCGGCCGTTGTCGGTGCGTACGAGCCGGGGAGCGGGCCGGAACCTGCGGATGACGGTCGGCACTTGGCGGGGACGAATGCGTACGGCGACGCGTACGCGCCCCACGAGGCACAGGTCGGGTCGTCCGGTGGCGAAGGCGTGTACGGCGACGAACTCGGGACGTGGCCGGAGTCCGCGAGTACGCGCCGCCACGTCGCGGAAGCCGAGATGTCCGGCGACACGGCCACACCTCGGGGCACGGTGGCGGGTGCGCGTCGGCATGTCGCGGATGCGGACCCGGACGCGGACGTGTCGGGTGCCGTGGCGGGGGCCGAGGCGGGGGCCGAGGCGGGGGCCGACACGATGGCGGGGCCCGAGTCGTTCGGTGGCGGAGGTAGGCGTCACCACATGGCGGGTGCTTGGTCCGAGGACCTGGAGCCGGACCGCGTGTCGGGTGTCGCCGGCACGCGTCCTGTCGCCTCGAGGCGGGATGCCGGTGGCGAGTCGTCGGGTTCGGGGGCGAGTTCGGGGTCGGGTTCGGTGTTGGGCCCGGGTCCGGGTGTCGGGGGAGGGCGTGGGTTCGACGCGGTGGCCTCTGAGGGGCGACTGCCCGATGCCGGCGTGCGTGCGGAGGTGGATGGCCGGTCGTGGGAGGTCGGTGACCTGCACCATCGCGCGACGGCCGAGGTGCGCTGGGAGGGGACTCCGCAACCTGCCCCGTCGGGCATGTCGCCGGCCGCTCCGAACAGGTACGAGGTCGGCGCCGCCGGGTCGCCCGCAATGGCGGGTTCGTCCCCGGACGCGGGTGCCGGTTCGCCCGACGTCCCTGGCCGCCGGCCGCGCGATGCCGCCGGCGCCGTGAGCGCGTCGGGAGCGGTGCGACCCGACATGGCGGCGAGCGGGTCCGGTACGGGGGCGACACCCGTGCCGGCTCGTGCCACCCGCCACGGGCGGGCCACCCGACACGACAGCGACCCCGACACGGCGGCGCCCGGCGACCCGACATCCGCCGTGGCGGCGCCACGTGGCCGGACAGGCGACATGGCGCCCATCGCCGATTCCGGCAGCGGCGCACACCGGCCGCCATCGGAACCGACACTGCCGGACATGCCCGCCACGCCCGCCGACCGCCGCGCGGAACCCGACGTCACACCGTCACGCCGGTCGTCTCCGGCCGAGTCGGCGGCCGGAGACGCCAATTCCGCGCCGGCACCGGCGACACCCGACACGCCGTCGGAGCCGCCCGCCCGCGACCCGATCGAATCGTCTTCCGCCGCCTCCATCGACTACGACATCGCACTCCAGGGTCGCGTCGCCGACGGCGCGGCACTCACCACCGCCGCCCGCCGCGACCCCCGAGTCCTCAGCCTCGCCGCCCTCCTCGCCGCCGAAGCCGACCTGACCGGCGCCGCCGTGGGCCGCAGCCTCGGCGTCAGCGAACGCACCGGCCAACGCCTCCTCCGCCTGGCCCAGGACGAACTCGACGCCCGCCGCAACCACGCCGACAACCCCGACCTGGCCGACGCGGGCCTGTGACCCGAGGTCGGCACTACCAAGCCCGCCACCGAGCCGGCCACCACCGAGGTGACTCGTATCCGAGAAGTGACTTCGTACAACCGAAATCCCGCGCGAGTCGCCGGCGGTCGTGACGTCGAGGGTTCGCCCGAACTCTTTCGCCGGTGATCGGTGACCGATGATCCGTGCCCCCATCACCCAGCGCACCGTCTCGCGGTCCGCGGCCTGCGGCCCGCCGCACGGCACGTTGCGCGCGGGGATTCCGCAACCGCACGCACCTGGACCGGTTGCCCGATTCCCGAGTCCTGCTCCTTGAACGTCGGCCCGACCCCCGGTGACGGAGGCCGGGCCGACGTGTCCACCACCCTGCGGCGAACATGGCCGGTCGCAGCAACGACGGCCCCCGACATCATGACCGGTCACACCGACACGACAACAGGCGCATGGCAATACGAGGCTCGGGACGGTCGGCGCCGCGCCGCGTACCGGTCGACTTTGGGTCGGCCGCCGCCGTCGTGAGGCGCGGAACGCGGCCCGGCCCGACCCGGCACCCGTGGCGCGGCGCGTCCTTGCCGTCGCGATCGTGGCGGTGACTCAAGACACGGGCTTTCGCACTCCGCCCTCGACGCCCTCGACGCCCTCGACGCCCTCGACGCCCTCGACCACAATCGTCATCACCGGTCCGGGCCGGCGGTCGACGCAGCGGCACACAGCTTCCTCGACGCGATCCGACCGGTCCTCGAACGCGCCCAGGCCGCCGGCGCCGCCCGCCCGGACGCCACCGTCGACGACGTGTCCACCCTGGTCCGAGCCCTCGCCCACGTGGCGACGCCCGACGAGGGCGAAGCCGTCGACCGGGTCCTGCGGATCGTCCTCGACGGCCTCGGTGTGCCCCACTGACCCGCCTGCGGTGCGACCGGCCCTGATCTCCGGCGATGCCGGGAGTGAGGGTGGGAGCGACGGGGAACCGGTGCGGTTCCGGTGTCTACCTCGGCACGGCCGGTGGTGCGTGCGGTGGGGCGATGAGTTTCGCCGTTGCCGCCGGTCTCCATTTCCGACACGCGATCAACCGCACTCGAGGAGAGCGTCATGACCGCCACCTACACCTTCGACGTCTTTTCCAGCCTCGACGGCTTCGGCGCGGCCGGCGGCGACTGGACCGGCTACTGGGGCAAGCAGGGTCCCGAGCTTCTCGACCACCGGTTCGCCCTCTACGGCGAGGACCAGCGGATGGTGTTCGGGGCCAATACGTACCGGGCGTTCGCGCGCATGTGGGCATCGAGTACCGAGGAGTCCGAGGTGCGTGACCCGTGGGTCACGCGGATGAGGAGCCTGCCCGCGACGGTGGTGTCGACCACCTTGGAAGGATCCCTCGACTGGCCGGACGCGACCGTGGTGAGCGGCGACGCCGTCGATGTCGTCGCCCGGCTCAAGGCGGAGTCGGACGTACCGTTGCGCTCGCACGGCAGCCTGTCGATGAACCGGGCGCTGATGGCCGCCGGTCTGGTCGACCGCGTCCAGGTGACGCTCTTCCCCGTGATCACCGGTCGGACCGGGCTGGACCCGATCTTCCGGGGCGCGGCCGACTTCGACCTCGAACTGATCGAGCACCGGACGCTCGACGGGCACATCCAAGAACTCGTCTACCGCCCCACCCTGCATGTCTGAATCCACATGTCCGAATCCGTGCCCGCCCCCGGCGGATGCCGCGATCGCTTCCGCGGACGGTCCGGAAGGATGACCGGTCACCAAGGCGGACGTCCGGTTCTGTCCGCGCTACTGCTCGTAGCGCCGACGGGCGAGATGAAGGGTGATGTCGGCGGCTATCTCCACCGTCTCGGGCAGAACCCGCATGATCTGCCGAAAAACCTGCTCCTGCTCCGAGGCCGGCAATATCAGATAGGCCGATATGGTCGAGAGTTGGCCGATGTAGTCGCGAGCACTCATCGTCAAGCGCCGTCTGATCATGGACTGCCGAACATCGGTGAACCACTCGGAGCGTTGCAGCTCCGTACCCGGCCACTGCATGTCATGCTCCGGAGGTGTCCCGTCCGGGGACGGAACCTCGTCGCTTTCCAAGAACGGTGCTCGGGCCGCTCGAACGGCTTCCTCCACGGCGGGGTCGGCCGGTTGCACCGGTCCACCGAACGAGGCGAACACGCCACCCGGCTCCAGCAGCGCGGCCGTGCGTGACCACCGACCCTCCGGGTTCGTCCAATGCAGCGCCGCCGCCGCATACACCAGCCCGTAGCTTTCGCCCGGTCGCAAGTCCTCGAACGCGGCTCGCACCGTCCTGACCCTCGCCGGAACGTGCTTGCGCAACTCGGCGAGCATGTCTCCGTCGGGCTCAGTGGCGGTGACCGCGATTCCCCGTCGAGCGAACAGGCGGGTCGCCTTGCCTGTCTCGGCGCCGACCTCGAGGGCAGTCCGAATCGGCCGACCCGCGTACTCCATCACCCTGTCGAAGAGCTCCACGGGATACCCCGGCCGGAAGCGTTCGTATGCTTCCGCTCTCATCCCGAAGCTCAGTGCGCGACCAGACATGCCGAGCATCGTGACACGAGCTGCGCCGTCGTGGCTCGGCGCTTTTTGTGCGACCCGACCGCCCGATCGAGAACACGGGCGGGCACACCTCGCTCGTCTGCCCATCCCGGGCTCTCGCCGAAGCCGACGGGGCCGGCCCACCGGGTCGGCCCGCGCCGCCGGGATCACCGGCCTCGGCAGCGGTACCGACTCGGAGCTGTGGACGCGGTTGGCCCCGGACGTATGGGCCCTGTCCGCCGGCGCCCGGTCCGAGCGGGCGGCGGAATCGTCCGCGTCCGAGGTCTCCGGAATCGGCGGTCGTGTGTGTCGGTCGACGGCATCGAGTCGTTGACCGGACTACCGGAGGACACGCCGGGAGTGAGCGGTCGAAGTCTCCGTGGCGACGCGGTCAGCTCGACTTCTCGGCGAGTTCGGCGAGGAACCGCGGCACTCGGCCGGTACCGAAGTCGTAGAACCGTGCCCATTTCGGCTCGACCGCGATACGCGCCATCCGGTCGTACATGGCCCGGCAGTTCCGCTCGAACTCGGCCGCGTACTCAGGGTCGAAGTTCTTCCGCGCGGCCGCGAGGTACTCCGGAACCACGCCGTCGACGATGGTGAGGTGCACGACGCCGCGCACCGACAGTGTCCTGGCCGAGCCCGGGCTGTCGCCGGCGTCGATGGTCAGGGCAACCTCGGGGCGGGCGGACAGCGCTTCCACCTTGGGCGCCGTGGCCGCGGTGGACATGACGATCTCGTCGCCGGTCCAGAAGATCCCGATCGGGATGACACGTGGCAGCCCGTCGAGTCCGTTGTATGCCAGTCGCGCCATCGACGCCCGGCTCAACAGCTCGTGAGCGTCGGCCAGCTCCTGTGCGATCTGCTTGGGGTCCATGACTTGTCGTCCTCCACTGTCGCGCGGCCGCTCGTGGCCACTGTGTCCCTGGGACGGAGACGCCGCCCCGTTCTCGACACCCGCAGCCGAATCGCCGTCCACTCGCCCACGGTAATCGTGCCGCGCGGACCGGCTCGGCCGGACGGCGCAGCGAACGAACAGCCGAGGAGTTCCTGCTCAGAGGAAAACGCGCGCGTTGTCGAGCCACGTCTGCGCGTCCTCACCGTGCGCGGTGAGGTCGGTATCGGCTCGGGACCTGCGCTGGGTGACGCGGAGGCAGAAGTCGAGGGCGCTGCCCTGTATCCGTTGCGTCGCGTTCTCCGGGCCCCATGCCCGGGTTCGGCCGTCGGGACCGGTCAGTTCGACGCGGCACGGCTCTGCCGGAACGGGTAGCTGGGCGGCATGGTGGTGCGGATGGTCTCGGCGGTGACGCCGCCCGCCCGGCGCGCGTCCTTCGGGCGGCGTCCGCCGGCGTCCGTGCCGATGCGACCGTGCTTGTCGATGCGGCGCACCAGCGGGCCGGGAACATCCTGTCCGTGCTCATCGAGCACGGCGCGCCAGGCCCGCATCGCGCGGACCGGGCACAGGTGCGTGTCGGGCTGCGCGAGGATCCGGGTCACGACGCCCGTGGCGCGCACGTCCGTCTTGGACACCCGGGTGTGTACCAACAGAGCTTCCGTTTCGACGAGTTCCCCGGTCTGCTCGTCGAGCAGACCGCCGCGGATCTCCTCGACGTCGTGCAGGTTGAGCCCGGCCGGTTCGGACGAGCGGCCGGCCATGAAGAAGTCGACGAGCAGCACCATGGCGTCGCGGATGCCGCGCGGTGTGGTCCGGTCGGGTGTCCTGCTGAAGTTCGCTGATGCTTACGCCGGCCTGCGCCGGGGTGAGATCCCTGTGGAGCCGGGTACGAGCACGGCGTACCGACTCGACCCGGCGCTGTCATAGCGACCACCCATGTTCTGAGGTGCGTCGACCCGACGTCGCGATCGAGGGCTTCGAGCGGCTACTTGGCTCCTCGTAGGTCCGGGAGCACGACACCGTCCGCCTCGATGAGCCGGCGCGGCTCCGGGCAGTCCAGATCGTCAGGCGATGCCCGAGGCGGTTGCCGTCATGTTCAGACGCACGAAGTCGAGTACCGGTCGTTCCAGGCGCGCGGAGACGGTGCGGACCAGGTCGCGGCGTTCGCCCTCGGTCCGGTCGGTCAGGTAGGGGCCCAGCGCGGCGTGGAGGAGGAAGTCCTCCAGGGCGCCGGCGGAGTCGAAGGGCACGGGTGCGTCCATGAGCCATGCCCGGGCGCCGGTGAATCCGGCGGCGGCCAGTCGTTCGGTGGTCTGCTCGGCGGTGGCGTAGTGGTTGTGGCCGGAGGTGTCGACACCGAGGTCGGCGAGGATGGCGCGTACTCGGGCCAGGCTGCCGTGGCCGCCGCACTGCGCGACCAGGTGCCCGCCCGGGCGCAGGACGCGGGCGGTGTCGGCGAAGAACGCGGCATGGTCGCGCACCCAGTGCAGGGCACCCGTCGAGAGAACGACGTCGAAGGCGGAGTCCTCGAACGGGAGCCGGCTTTCCAGGTCGACTCGGCGCAGGACGACGCGGTCTTCCTGCGGCTCCAGGCGGGTCCGCGCCTGGCTCAGCATGCTCTCCGATACGTCGACGGCGACCACGGAGACCGACGGGAAGCGGCGCAGCAGTTCCTCCGTCACGCGTCCACTGCCGCAACCGGCGTCCAGCACGGTCGAATTCGGTGGTATGTCCAGGCGGGCGAGTACATCGGTGCCCCAGGCGTGCTGGGCGTCGCTTCGCGCGTCGTATGTCGAGCCGGTCCAGGTGTCGGTCATGGCGCTCACTCTGTCGCAGTCCCGGTGCCGGTCGCATCGGGAATTGCGCCCGGCACCGCGAACGCCGTCTTCAGCGATTTTGTCCGCCCACAGTTCGGCGTCCACGAACGGCCTCGCCCTGAACTGCTCGACCGGCGCCGCCATGTGTTCCTGCGAGCGGGCCACAACCAGGCGCTCGCCGCCATACCGGTCGTCATGGGCGTGGATCGCGGACGCGCGCATACAGCTCGCTGCCGTCCGTGACCACCTTCCCTGCAGGTCACACAGCTCCGGTGAGGCGCCGTCCTCGCTGCCGTCTTCGTTCATCCTTTCTTCGAACTCTGACCGCGGCACACAGTGCTCGGATGCTCAGGCGACATTGGTGTTCTGCATGGCGCTTATCCACCACGCGCCGTCCTTCCTGACCGCTACCGCCGTGCCGTGGTTGGCGAACGCTCCCTGCGGAGTAGTGGTGTCCTGGCGAAGGTGGAGGATCGCGAGGTCGGGGGCAGGGGACGAGATGTCCGTCGTCGTGATGCGGGTCGTCCAGCCGGTGACGGGACCGTTCAGCCGGGCCGTGTGGTACTCGAACAGGTTGCTCCAGCCGCGCAGGACCGTGCCGTCGGGGACGATCACGACGGCGTCGTCGCTGAAGGGTCCGTCGATCACGGCCGGGTCCTTCGGGTTGAAGCCGGTCTCGATCTGCGCGACGAGCTGCTCCAGATCGCGCCGGTCCTGCTCGGAGACCGCGGGGCCGTACACGGAGGGTCGAGCGGTCACGGTGATGCACCTTTCTCAGGGGTCAGGCGTTGGTGAGGACGGACAGGAGGTCCTGTTCGGAGAGGGCGCCGCTGCTCGCGGGACGGCCGTCGAACTGGAGGACGGGGACCCCGCGAACGCCCGAGCGGCGGACCCGGTCGAGCTCGGCTCGGGTCTCGGCGGCTCCTTCATCGCTCCAGCGGACACCGACCTCGGACGCGAGGTTCCGCAGGACATCGGGATGGGCCACGTTGAGCTCGTCGGTGTGGTGGGCGCGGAAGAGGCGCTCGACCATCGGCTCCCCGAGGCCCTGGCCGCTTGCGAGGGCGACAAGACGGTGCGCATCGAAGGTGTTGGAGAAGATCGCTTTCTCATGCCGCAGAACGAGGCCCTCGGCCGCCGCGAGTTCGGTGATCTCGGCTATGGCCTGCGCGGGGTCGATGCCGAACGCCTTGCGAAGCACCTCCACCTTGGGTTCGCCCTCAGTGGTCGCCTCGGGAGCCAATTGGAAGGGATGGAAGACCACTTCGGCGCGTCCGCCTTCGACGCGGAAGCGGGTCAGGGCTCGTTGGAGCCGGGTGAACGCGAAGTAGGACCACACGCAGGGGATGTCGAAAGTGAAGTGCACCGAGGTGGCGGTGCCGCTGTCGTTCATGTCGCCAACTTAGCCGTCGGCGAGGGCCCGCACCTCCTTCCGATGGAGGATGCCGCACGCCTTCCCGGGGGATGGTGCGGGGTGAGACGCCGGAGCAGCCTGGAGACATGACAGCGATAGAAGTGCGCGGTCTGCGCAAGTCTTACGGTGCGACCACGGCTGTGGACGGGGTGTCGTTCACCGTTGCCCAGGGGGAGATCCTGGGCGTGGTCGGGCCCAACGGCGCCGGCAAGACGACCACCGTGGAATGCCTGATCGGGCTGCGCAGGCCCGACGCCGGACAGGTGCGGGTGCTGGGCCTCGACCCGGAACGCCGGCGGCGGGAACTCGCCGAGCGGGTCGGCGCGCAGCTCCAGGAGAGCGAGGTGCCCGCCGGCCTGCGGGTCGCGGAGGCGCTGCGGCTGTTCGCGGCGTTCTACCGTCGACCCGACAACTGGCGTGCGGTGCTGGAACGTTGGGGGCTGACCCCGATCGCCGACCAGGCGTTCGGAAAGCTGTCCGGCGGTCAGAAGCAGCGTGTTCAGCTCGCGTTGGCGCTGATCGGCGCGCCCGAGTTGGTGGTGCTCGACGAGCTGACCACCGGCTTGGACCCGATCGCGCGCCGGGACACCTGGACTTTGATCGGCGACCTGCGGGCGTCGGGGACGACGGTGGTGCTGGTCAGCCACTTCATGGACGAGGTGGCCGCGTTGTGCGACCGGGTCGTGGTGCTCACCCGGGGCAGGGTGGGCGCGATGGGCAGCCCGCACCAACTGACGGCGGACGCCGGGTTCGACTCGCTCGAAGCGGCGTATCTCGCGCTGATGCGGGAGGGACGATGAGAGGGGTCGCGCAGCTCTCGTTGAGCGAACTGCGGCTGCTGACCCGAGATCCGGCCGCCTTGTTCTTCATGGTGGCGTTTCCACTGATGCTGCTGGTGATCAACGGCGGCGACGGCGGCAAGAGCGGCGAGGACGGTCGGGCCGAGGCGCTTGTGCCCGGCTACATCGTGATGATCCTGGCGATCGGCGGTATCGCCGCGCTGCCGGAGGTGCTGGCCGTCTACCGCGAGCGCAAGGTGCTGCGCCGCCTGAAGGCCACGCCGATCAGCCCGCTCGCCGTCCTGATCGGCCAGGTGGCGGCGCAGCTTGCGATGGCCCTGGCCGGAGCGGCGGTCATCGTCGGCGTCGGCGCGCTCGGTTTCGGCCTGGACCTGCCCGCCAACCCGGCCTGGCCGGTGGCGGCGTTCCTGCTGTGCGCGCTGATGGTGTATTCCGTCGGTTTCCTGATCGCGGCCGTGGCACCGGGAGGACACGCCGCGAGTCTGCTGGGGCTGATGGTCCTGTTCCCGATGATTTTCCTGTGCGGCGCCGTCATCCCGCGCGAGGACCTGCACGCGAACGTCCTGCGGATAGGCAGGCACCTTCCGCTCGCGCACGGCGTGGACGCGCTGCACGACAGCTGGTCGGGGACGCCGTCGGCGACTTCGCTGCTGATCATGGCCGCCGTTATCGTGGTGTGCACGGCTACGGCAGCCGTGTTGTTCCGCTGGGAGTGAACCGGTGATCGATGCGGGGGCGCGCTGGATCAGGGCTTTCCACCTGCTCTTCTTCGCGTGCCTGGGGATCTCCTCGGCCGCGGCCTTCGCCCATGGCGGGTCGGATTGGACGACGCTCGGCCTGGCCGTGTTCATGGGCGGGTGGTACGCGGTTTGCGTCGCCAGGCGTCCGCATCTGCTGGAACGACTCAACCCCATGGGCTGGCACCTGCTGGTGTTGATCGCGTTGCTGATCGTGCTGATCCGCCGCGATCCGGCGTACGAGATGCTGGTGTACGGCATGTTCTCGCTGCCGTATCTGCTGCTGCCCACCCGGTGGGGCTACCTTGGTGCGGCGCTGCTGGTGGTCACCGCCACGGCCGCGGTTGCGCCGTTGTCGGAGGTTCTGCGCGATCCCGTGTCCTTCGGTCCGGCGGTCGGCTCGGTGGGGCTGGTGATCGTCATGGGCCTGTTCGCCAACCACCTCGTCCGGCAGGGTGAGCGGAGCCGGAGCATCGGGGTGTTGGAGGAACGGGCCCGGCTCGCCCGGGAGATCCACGACACCCTGGCCCAGGGATTCAGCGGCATCGTCGCCCAACTGGAGGCGGCGGAGCAGAACATCGATGATCCGGTCGTGCTGCGCCGAAGGGTGGCGTTGGCCAAGGGGCTGGCCCGTGACAGCCTGGTGGAGGCGCGGCGCTCGGTGGAGGCGCTGCGTCCCGAGCCGTTGGAGGGCGCGTCGTTGCACGGCGCGCTGGTCTCGGTCGCCGCGCGCTGGAGCGCCGAGACCGGGGTGCCCGCCGAGGTGACCATCGACGGGGTGCCGCGACGGCTGGGTGCCGATGTGGAGGCCACCGTGCTGCGGGCCGCGCAGGAGAGCCTGGCGAATGTCGCCAGGCACGCAGGGGCGAAGCGGGTGGCGCTGACGTTGAGCTACATGGACGGCGAGGTGACGCTCGACGTGCTCGACGACGGCGCGGGATTCGTGCCCAGTGCCGCGCGGGCCGGGTACGGTCTGGCCGCGATGCGCGAACGCGCCGCTCACGCGGGGGGAACGGTCACCGTGGAGTCGGCTCCGGGCGAAGGGACCGCAGTGTGCCTGAGCATCCCTTGCGGTTGATGATCGTCGACGACCATCCGGTGGTCCGGGACGGACTGCGGGGGATGTTCGACGGGCTGACCGACATCACGGTGGTCGCCGAGGCGCGAGACGGCCGGGAGGCGTTGGCCGCCGCCCGCACCGAACGGCCCGACGTAGTGCTGATGGACCTGCGCATGCCGGTCCTGGACGGGCTCGGCGCGATCCGCCGGTTGCGCGTCGAACAGCCGGACGTCCGCGTGATCGTGTTGACCACCTACGACGGAGACGGGGACATCTCGCGGGCGCTGGCCGAGGGTGTGGCCGGCTATCTCCTGAAGGACGCGCCGCGCGAGGAGTTGCACGCGGCCGTACGTACGGCGGGCGCGGGCGGCCGGGTGCTCGCCCCGGCCGTCACCGCCCACCTGATGGGACGCCTCGCCCCCGTCCCCACCACGGTGCCCAGTCCCAGGGAAGTGGAGGTGCTGGCGCTCATCGCCCGCGGCGCCGCCAACAAGGAGGTCGCCCGTGTCCTGCTGATCAGCGAGACCACGGTGAAGACGCACCTCAAGCACGTCTTCGCCAAGCTGGGCGTGGACAACCGGGCCGCCGCCGTCGCAGTCGCCCTTCAACGGCGCCTCATCTGAACCGGGTCCGCGGTTGCGCCTCGTGGAGCACGAGGAGCCGATCCAGTGCCTTGTCGCAGACCGCCCGGACACCGCCGCGGTGCCCACCGCGCCGCCGATGCCCGGCAGTTGGTCCCGTATCGCGACGTCCCCACTCCCCTCGCCGAACCACCCCGCGAACCCCTTCATCACCTCAATCGCACACCCCCACCGACCGGCCCCGGCGGCTCTTCGCTCGCCCTCCGGGTTGCCTCCAAGTCGCTTCCATGTGCCTTCCAGGGCCATCCGGCGAGTGTTTTCCCCACAAGGCGACGACCGCCGGTCCCACCGGCCCGACACTCGGGAGAACACCCATGAAGCTCAGGAACCTGACCACCATCCTGGCCGCGCTCGGTGGCGCGTTCATCATCTACGTCGGCCTGGCCTACCTGTTCGCCCCGCAGTCGACCGCGTCCGGCTTCGGCCTGCCCACCTGGCCCGAACACCAGGGCACCGGGTTCCTCGCCGTCAAGGGCGTCCGCGACATCGGCACCGGGCTGGTCATGCTCGCCCTCCTGCTGACCGGACACCGTCGGGCACTGGGCTGGACGATGCTCGCGATGACCTTCATCCCGGCCGGCGACATGACGATCGTGCTGAGCAACGACGGCTCCGCCGCCACGGCCCTCGGCGTCCACGGCCTCACCGCCTGCCTGGTGGCACTCACCGCCGGCCTGCTGCTGCGCGAACACCCGGCCCAGGCAACCACCCCCACGCCCACCCCGACCACCCCCCGCGTGAACGTCCCGACCGCACGTTGACCCCCCGGGCCATGCCGGTACCGGTGCCCGGTTGTAGCCGTTGAGTGTGACGAGCCCGGAGGCGGTGAGGTAGGCCGCCTCCGGGACCAGCGGCACGATCTCGGCGAGGGTGTCGGCCGTCTCGGTGGAGGCGCGCGCGAGTTCCAGGGATGCCCGGGTGTCGGCCGGTGCGTGCTGCGCATAGGTATCGACGTGACGGCCGGCCTGCCCGCCGGGCATCAGCGTGCGGACCAGTCGCAGGGCCAGGAGTCGGGCTTCCGCCCGCCCGGCCGCGGTGACGGGGGTGATGGGGGGAGACAGGTGACCGTGGGCGCGCAGCCTCGACCGCGGCCCGGGGATCGTCTGCCACGGCCCACGGGCCGCCGCCCACGGCCCGGACCGCTCAGGGGATCACGCCGCGGAGCCCCGGCCCGGATCCGGGGGCTTGGGGGTCGGTACGAAGACGCTCAACCGGTAGGTGGTCGGCTGGATCAGGCGCCCACAGAACGTGTCCATCCGCACCGCCGTCCAGTCGATCTGCCGGTCCGTCGCTCGAAGATCGCGGATGTGCGCGCGCCACGCCACCTCGTCCTGGGTCTCGAAGAGCACCTCCCAACGGCCCGCGTCGGGCGCGAAGCGAGCGGCGGTTCGCCGTGCGTCGTCCTGCCGCCGACGCCTTCTCTTCCCTTGTCCTGGCACCGGCTCAGCATCGCCGGCTTCCGCGGACACGGCAAGGCCATAACGACACCTGGGAGGTCCGGCTCGCACCGGCGTCGTTGTGCGGCCGCCGCGTCAAGACGAGCGGACGACCGTCCACGAAGCGGAACCGGTGCCGTTGCCGCAGCAACTCGACGAGGTCTGCCCGATGTTGCCGTGGTCCGGCAGTCACCGGGGAGACCCGCAGGGCTACCTGCCCGCGATTGCGTCGATGGCGTCGGCGAGTTTGAAGTCGAGTTCCGTGACGACGCCGCCTGCCGTGTAGGTCGTCATGCTGAACCGGGTTTCCGCCCAATGGAGTTCGACATCCGGGTGATGTTCCAGTTCCTTGGCGATCAGGGCGACGCTCCCGATGAGACGGGCACCGGTCCGGAAGTCGATGGCGAAGCTCTTCGTGATGCCGGTGGTGTCTCCCGACCAGCCGTCGCGCTCGGCGAGCCGCGCGGCTACGTCCTCGGCGGCCAGGGGTGTGCGTTCTCCCACGGTGCGCTCCTCGGATACGACCGGCGGGTCCGCCGGGGTGGTGTCTTCGGATTCTCATGGGGGAGGGCCGAGGGAGGCCAGAGCGGTGGGTGGTGTCGCGTCGGCGGCGGCCGAGCCGAGGAGGAGGGTGGTCAGGTCGTGAGGGTTGGCGTGTTCACCGGTTGGCGTCGCCGCTGCGATTCGGTCCAGTCGGAAGCCTCGGCCGGCTCGGCGGGTTCGGCACCAGGCGATGAGGTACCAGCGGCCGTCGGCGGTGAGCAGCCCGGCCGGTTCCACGACGCGGTCGCTTTCGTGTCCTGTCGCGTCGGTGTACGACAGCCGCAGCACCAGGTTGTCGGCGAGGGAGCGCTCCACCGCGGTACGGATCGCCGAGTCGCCGGGGGTGGGCAGGGTGACGATTCGTGCGGCGAGTTCTCGGGCCGCCACCGAGGCGGGGCCGGTCATCGAGGCCACGATCTTCTGCGCCGCGGTGCGGGCCGCGCCGGCGTAGGGGGTGGAGGCGTCGGCCGCGGCCAGTGCGGCGGTCAGCGCCGAGGCCTCGTCGAGGGTGAGGTGGATCGGGGGCAGGGTCGTCTTCGGGTCGATCGACCAGCCGCCGCCGCGCCCGGGTATGGAGCGCACCGGGACACCGGCCTGCATCAGGGTTTGCAGGTCGCGCTGTACCGTGCGGGTGCCGACCTCGAACCGCGCGGCGAGCCTCGCGACCGTCAGAGGCCGCGGCGCCGCCGCGCGCAACTCTTCGACCAGCGCGTACAGCCGCGCAGCGCGTTTCATGCCGCCGACGCTACCTTCACGCCGAGGCCAGGAAGTCCCGCTGTCGCCGCAGCTCCCGCTCGGTGATGGTCAGCGGAAACAGCGTGAAGCCGTGCATCGCGCCGGCGACGACATCGAGGTGCACGCGCGCACCCGCCGCCTGCCATCGCGCGGCCAGGAACAGCGAGTCGTCCAGCAGCGGATCCTCGGTTCCGACGACGATCCGGGCGGGCGGCAGCCCGGTCGGATCCGCGAACAGGGGCGAGACCTCCGGTGCGCGGCGCTGCTCTTCTCCTATCCCCGGCGTGAACAGCTCATAGCCGCTTCGAAGCGTGTCGGTGTTGCTCAGCAACTGTCGGGAGCCGAACCTGCGCTGGCTCGGCGTCATCGACAGGTCGTACGGGCCGAAGAGCAGGTGGGCCGCCCGGAACGCGCCGGTGATGCCGTACCGGTCGCGAAGGCGCAGCAGGGTCAGGACACTCAGGTGGGCGCCGGCCGATTCGCCGCCGATCAGCAGCCGTTCGGTACCGAACTCGGCGGCGGCGTGTTTCACCAGCCACCGGGCGGCGGCCTCGCAGTCGTCGGGCCCGGCGGGGAACGGATGTTCCGGTGCGAGGCGGTACTCGACGCTCACCACGGCCAGCCGCGCCTGCTCGGCGAGCTGCCAAAGCCGCTCGTCCTGACCGCCCGCGGACCCGAACACCCAGCCGCCTCCGTGAATGTGCAGGTACACGCCGTCGGTGTGGTCCGGTTCGAAGACCCGTACCTTCACGCCGCCGTCGACGACGCGGTCCCGGCCGTGCGGCAGCCGCACGGGCGGCGTGTCCCCGCCGAGCCGGTTGCGCCGCAGGAGCGCCAGCGTGGCCGGACTCGGCGCCTGCGCCCGAGTCGGTCGGCTCGCGGCGGCAGCCTCGAACTGCGCGTTGAAGGCCAGGGTTTCGGGGAGGCAGTCCTCATCCGTGATCGTCATGCCGTCGACGGTCGCAGCCCCCCGCGACAACACCCTGTCACCCTTTCTTCGCGCGCTTTGTGATCCGGGTCATGATCCCGTTCCGCGACCCCTGCGCCGAGGTTGCGGCGCGTGTGTCGATCGGAACTTCATGCCGGTCGTTTGCGGCGTACCGTGGCCAAAGGTTCACACATCACCTTCTGGGGGCATCCATGGACGTGCCGGCCGACCTGTCGATGGGCGAGCGGATCGAGTGGTTGCGGACGCGGCGAGGCATGAGTCGACCCGTGCTGGCCGGTCTGTGCGGTCGTGGCCCCGACTGGCTGAAGAAGATCGAGAGCGGCGAGCGTGAACTGCGCGACCACAGGCTGATCCTGAGGCTGGCGTCTGCACTCGGAGTGACGGACCTCGGGGTCCTGACCGGCACCGGAGAGGTGATGCAGCCCGTGTCCCCAGCCCTGCACCACGAGTCGATCCCAGCCATTTGGGCAGCGGTCAAGAAGCGCAACTACTCTGCGGTGCGCCCGGATGCTCCACCGGACGTTCCAGCGCTCCGTGGCCGCGTCGATGCGGCTTGGCGGCTGTGGCACTCGTCCCGGTACAACCGCACCGAGGTCGGCGAATTGTTGCCCGACCTGATCGGTGCCGGCGAGGTCGCGGTCCGCGCCCTGGACGGGCCGCAGCGCCGGGACGCGTACGCGGTGCTCGCGACGATCTACCACCTCGCGCAGCAACACATCGCGTACATCGCTCCAGCGGAACTCGTGTGGGTGGTGGCCGACCGGGGGATGTCGTCGGCGCAGTATGCGGACACCCCGGAGGCTCTGGCCGGTGCGGCCTGGTGCTACGGAAACGCGTTGCGCGAGACGGCCGACGGGGACGAGGCGCTGGCCGTGGTGACCGATGCCGCCGAGGCGATGCGCCCGCATTTGGACGATCTCGGCGACGACGCCCGTGGGTTGTACGGCGCGCTGCACCTGCACGCGGCGATCACCCACGCGAAGTACGGCCACGACGGCGACGCCTGGGCACACTGGCAGCGCGGCGACGCCACCGCGAAGAGCCTGCCGGCGGGCTACCTGCACCCGTGGACCGTATTCGGACGGCCGAACGTCGACATCCACGCCGTTTCGGTGGCGGCCGATCTGCTGCGCGCGGGCACCGCGCTGGAGTACGCGGATCGCATCGACCCGGAGAGCATGCCGTCCATGGAACGCCAGTCGAGATTGTGGACGGAGAGCGCCCGCAGCCACGTTCAGCGGGGCGAGCACACGGCGGCGCTGCACCTGATGCAACGGGCGGTGGGTGCGGGCCCGGAGGCGGTCAGGTACACCCCGGCCGCACGTGGGGTGGTCGCCGAGTTGTGGCGCACGACACGAGGTCCGCTTCGGCGTGAGGTGGTGGAACTCGCTGAGAACGTAGGCGTCGTCGAGGGCTGATTCGTTCGACGTCGATACGGCGACTACGGCGACGACAGGGACGGATCGTCCCCTCCGCATAGGGGGACAATCCGTCCCTGTTGCTGCGTGTGCATTCGGTTACGTTCTCGGCACTGTCCGCCGCCACCGCGAGGGATGCCATGCCCCACCATCAGTGCACGCACGCCGCGCTCACCCCGGACGTTTGCCCGACGCTCGACTCCGAGACCGGCGAACTGCGGCTGCGGATAACGCTCTACGCCGTGGACGAGCCCATCGAGCACCTGGATCTCGTCCTGTCCGGGCCCGAGGTGTCCGACCTGGTCGACGTGGTGTGCCCGTCGGTGACGAGGTGACCGTGGATCGGTCCACTGCGGCCGTCATCCGTGTCGGTCCTTCAGGCGACGAGCACCATCCCATCCGGATCGAAGTCCCCGGCCGTGCGCCGTTGGACGTGACGCGGGCCGAGCTCACGGCGCTGGTGCACGAGTCTCGGATGTATCTGATGCGGACGTTTCCGACTCCGCCGCTCGGTCGGATCTCGAACTCGGGTGGGTGAACCCCGCCCGATGCCGCACGCTGTCGTCACCTGCGGGCGGTGGCGCCCGGTCCCGCAGCCACCGGCGCGGTTGCGGGACCGGGTTCGTCACTCTCTCCCGGCCGGGATCGCCCGACCGCCACCGACTGCCGTGACTGCCACTACCACCCCACCCCACCCCACACCTGGAGGAGAGGCCATGACTCGGCCCGAGCGTGACTGGAAGCTGCTTCGATTCGAGTACGACCCCGACCTGCTGAAGGCGCAGTACGAGCTGCCGACCGGCGAGTATCGGTGGCAGACGTTCGCCGTGCCCAGCGGCACGTTGCCCGCGCTGGTCGGGGCTCTTCTGGCGCACGCCGACCAGAACGAGCGCACGGACATCCTGCGCGCGGAGGTCGAGCGGAACGACGAGGCGATGTCAGCCAGTACAGGGCGATGACCGATCGCACGCGAGCGCCGTCGTGGCTGCCCGAGTTCCTCCGCCACGGCAACACGCTGCGGTGATCGCAAGTCCCGGCCGCACCCGGTTTCGGATCCGTTTCCGCGAGGAGCGCCGCGCCGCCGGTCGGGTGGTCCGCCGGTTCAGCGCGGGCCCGAAGGGCCTCGCGCGATGGTCGAGAAGATGTCCGGCTGTGCGGCGAGGGTGAACAGTTCGGGTCCTGTGAGTGGGGGGCCGCCCAGCAGTGCGCCGGTCCGACTGTTGCGGGTGCCCGACATGAGTGCGCGTGCGGTGCCGTCCGGCATCAGGATGAGGACTTCCACGGTCGTGTCGCCGTCGTCGAGGGTTCGTGAACCGGTGACGGTCCGCGAGCCGTCGGGGAGGGTTCCGCGTACGCAGTCGGTCCAGGCGGGGAGTGCTCCTCCGGTCTCCTGCTGGCGCCAGTCCCCGCACGGCAGATACGCGGTGCGCCGCAGCGCGTGGTAGCGGGTCGTGACGAACTCGTCGAACAGACGCTCCTTCTCGGGTCTCATCCTGGTGTGCCCCCATGAGGTCGACGACGATTTGTCATACCGGTCAGGCGGGATCGGCCTCCCGAAATATTGCGTGCGGCCACGCGCGGTCGGGTTCGCCGGACGGTGCCGGTCCTACCGGTGGGTAGGACGTCCGGTCCCGAACACGACGCCCACCGCCGTCGTCGGTGCGGCGCTCGGCGGGCCCGGCCGGGTAACTCGGCGTGCCGACAGGGGAGTTGGGCACGCACAGTAGACGCGCTTTTACCCGGATGAAGGCCGAGGCCCCGTCCGCCCGGGGGCCCGCCTTGCGTTCGCGAGCCGAGCCGACATAATCCAAGCCTTCGGGGCAATCCCGGGATCGCTCGTTCGTCCGACCGTCTTTCACGCTCCCTGCACGTTCTCCACGTTCTCCACGTTCTCCGAGCTCCCAAGCTCTCCGCGCTCTCCGGACGTTCGTCGGACGCTCGCCGGACGACGGGCGCGGGTTCGTCCCGAAGCAGGCACCCCCTTCCAGTTTCAGGAGCACTTCAGTGCAGCTGCACATCAGCAGGCACATATCGGGCGCCGTCGGCGTCGGTGTACTCGCACTCGCGCTGCCGGTCGTCATGGCCGGCACCGCAGAGGCCAAGCAGGACCACGACACCTGCGCCCGGGTCGGCGTGGAGTACTCGCTCGACGGCGGCAAGCACTGGACCACCAGCGGCCGGATGGACGGCACCCTGGTGACCCGGATCGAGGTCCGGCTCAAGGACAAGCCGAAGAACAAGTGCGAGTACGCGGTTTCGCTCGCCTCGTACAACACCGAGGGTCCGACCTGGCCGACCTCGGGCACCCAGAAGTTCCTCGGCTGGGACTCCAAGAAGCTCAGCAAGAAGAACCCGAAGGTCACGCTCGACGTGAGCGCGTACCGACCGACCTGCTTCGGGCAGGTCGACCTGTACGGGAACGGCAAGAAGTACGACGGCGTGGCCAACCCGCTGCCGGCGTACCCCCGCAGCACGATCGCGAACCTGATCACGGCGTGGAACGGCGGCGACAAGTGCGCCCCGCCGACCACGACGCCGCCGACGACAAAGCCGCCGACGACGAAGCCCCCGGTGGAGACCACCAAGCCGCCGGTCGAGACCACGAAGCCGCCCGTCGAGACCACGAAGCCGCCGACGGCATCCACCAAGCCGCCGGTGGAGACCAGCAAGCCCGCGACCTCCTCCTCGGCCCCCGCCGTCGAGGAGACCAGCAGCACGCCGCCCGTCGGCAAGCCCGAGGTGACCCCGGTCGACGACACCGCCCCCGCGTCGCTCGCGGAGACCGGTTCGGACAACTCGAGCGCGATCGTGCTCGGCGCCTCGGCCGGCGTACTCCTGGTCGGTGGCCTCGGCGCCTTCGCCTGGAGCCGCCGCCGCAACAGCACCGGCACCGGCACCGGCACCACCGCGTAAGCCACGTAATCACCACCGGGCAGGCCGCCCGAGACTCCCACCCCGGAGCCTCGACAGGACCCGCCGGTGACACCACGTACGGCCCGGCCGGGACATCCCGGCCGGGCCGTACGCGTGCGTGCGGCGGGTTCGTCGGCGACATCCCGCCGCCTCGTCGATGACCCTGGTTTCCCCAACCCGCCTGTGGCACGATCCGTCACCTCTGGTCGTGGGCGCCCTTTCGCGTCCCATACCGCTCTCGTCCGATGGAGTGAACGTATGTCGATAGCCCACGTGTCCGGCCGGTTCGACGGCAAGACCGCGGTGGTCACCGGAGCGGGTTCGGGGGTCGGCCGCGCGACCACGCTGCGCCTGGCGGCGGAGGGCGCGAACGTGTTCGCGCTGGACATCGCGGCGGCGGCGCTGGCCGAGACCGCGGAACTGGCGGCCGGGCTCGCGGGGAAGGTCGTCACCCGGGTCACCGACGTGGCGGACCGGGACGAGTGCTTCACGGCGGTGGCGGCGGCAGTGGCCGAGTTCGGCGGGCTGGACGTACTGGGCAACGTGGCCGGCATCGCGCGGGCCGAGCACGTCCTGGAGGTCACCGAGGCGGACTACCGGCGGATGATGGGCGTCAACATCGACGGCTACTTCTTCATGTGCCAGGCGGCCATCCCACACCTGCTCGAGCGTTCCGGCAACATCGTCAACATCGCGTCCAACGCCGCTGTGATGGGCCTGGCGTACAGCGTGGTCTACACCATGAGCAAGGGCGCCGTGGTGCAGTTGACCCGGTCGCTGGCCTGGGAGTTCGCCAAGCAGCCGCTGCGCGTGAACGCGATCGCGCCGGGCGGGATCGACACCAACCTGGTCGCCAACTACCAGATGCCGGCGGACGTCGACTGGGATCTGGTCGGCCGGGCGATGACGCCGCGCCCGATGGCCCAGCCGGAGGACATCGCCGCGATGTTCTCCTTCGTGGCCTCCGAGGAGGCCCGCAACGTGCACGGCGCCGTCCTGCACAACGACAGCGGCCTGACCGCAGGCTGACGCCACGCGCGGTCGAGCGCGGGAGGCGCGCGAAAAGCGCAACGCGCGCGACGCCCGAAAAGCACACGACCCGGTCCACCACGGTCACGCGACCGTGGTGGACCGGGTCGATTCGGCCGGCGCCGTGCCGGGCGAACCCCGGAGCCCGCGACGGCAACCGTCGTTGCTACGACGGCGCTCCGGCGGCGCGGCGGTCCAGGGAGTCGCCGACGAGGTGGTAGATCGCGTTCGTGGCCGCGGTGTGCTTGGCGACCTCGCCGGGATCGCGGTCCTTGCCGTCCATGCGGCCGGTCATCTCGTAGATGAAGTAGCGGTACAGCGACTCGTGTATCCAGGTGTAGGCGGCTTCGGGCGCGAACACCTCGGTCTCCCGGTTGGTCGGGGGAGTGACCTGGTTGTAGTAGCCGGCGTTGGACTGGGCGAGCGTCGCGGCGGCGATGGCGGTGGGCATCGTGAGCACGCCGACCGTCGTCTGTACGTTGTTGGCCTTGTCCACGTATAGCGCGGAGACCGCCCGCACGCAGCCCAGTTGTTTGATCAGCTCGGCGGCTTCGCCGGAGGCCATCGGGGTACAGTCCTCCAGGACCTTCACGCAGGTCCGGGTCAGGGTGCCGCCCTGGTACTTGTAGGGAAGCTGGGCCAGGCCGAAGACCTCGTCGACAGTCACCGGCTTGGGGTCGGTCCCCGCCGAGCGCAGATCCTCACGGGTGAGTGTCCCGCGCGTGGGCTTGTCGGTCGCGGTGACGGTGGCGCAGGGCCGCAACGGCTTGCCCGTCGAGGACGTGGTCGGCGAGGCGGCCCCCGCGGCCCCGGTGGCGGGCGGCGTGCCGGGCGCGGCCGCAGACGCCGACCCGGGGGTCTGCGATCCGCTCGCCGGGGGCGGCGCGGCAGCCTTCTTCCTGTCGTCTCCGCCGCACGCGGTGGAGCCGGCCAACAGGGCCAACGCGCACGCCGTCACGGCGAGCCCGCGAACTCGCTTGCGCCGCCCGGCGCGAACGGAATCGCGAACAGAATCATGCTCGGACATCGGGGACCCGTTTCGAATCGCGGCCGACACCCACCGCTGTGCCCGGCCGCCGTGGGATCCGGTGCAGCGGCCGGATTTCGTCGTACCGGCTGATAATCGTGGGAAACCTACCATCCGGTGACACGGCAAGATCAACCATGTGGGGCGAGAGCACGATCTCCGCGCGAAATGGATATGCCGATCAGACCGTGTGGTTTCCGGACTCGGGCAGGCTCTCGAGCAGGCGGGTCAGCAGTCGCCCGGCCGCCGGACCGGTCGGGCCGTCGGTCGGCCAGGCGAGGGCGATGCGGCCGCGGGGGCTCGGGTCGGTGAGGTACAGGGTGCGCAGACCGGCCACGGTCGCCATGGCGGGAGGCAGGGCCGGGAGTACGGCCACGCCGAGGCCCCGGGCGGCCAGTTGTACCAGCAGTTCGGGCGCGGCGGCCTCGAACGCGATGCGTGGGCGGAATCCCGCCTCGGCGCACGCGCGGTCGAGGGTCCCGCGCAAACCGGTGCCACGCAGCAGGCTGATCAGCGGACGATCGCGCAGTTCGGCCAGCGGGACGCTGGTGCGGCCGGGTGTCAACAGCGGATCGTCCGGGGCCGTCGCGACGACCAGCGGTTCGTCGACGAGCACCCGGAAGGTGAGGCCCGGCGGGGGCTCCGGGTCCACGATCCCGACCATCGCGAGGTCGAGTTCGCCGCGGCGCAGGGCGGCGAGCATGTGCTCCGACGTGTCCTCGGTGAGCGCGATCTCGACCCGGGGGTGCTCGTCGTGGAAGTCGGCGAGCACCGAGGCCACGTCGAACTCGTGGGTCGCGGCGCCGGAGACCAGGCCGAGGGTGACCCGGCCGCGCAGCAGGCCGGTGAACTCCTCGACGGTGTGCCGGACTCCCTCGACGGCCGCAAGTGCCGCCCGCGCGTACGGCAGGACCGCCTCGCCCACCGGCGTCGGTGTCACCGTCCGTCCGGAGCGGTCGAGCAACGGTTGGCCGAGTTCGCGTTCCAACTGCCGGATCTGGGCGCTGATACCCGGCTGCGCGAGGTGCAGGCGGGCGGCGGCACGAGTGAAGTTGGCCTCCTCCACCACGGCGACGAAGTACTGCAACTGCCGGAGTTCCATAACCATCGATTCTAGCTCCGAGAAAAGATGCGTCTTGGACTTATCGATCACGGCTCGCCACGCTTGATCACATGACCGGCCCCGCGAACCCACCGCCACCACCGAACGACCCGAATCCCCAGAAGGACCCGAGCACCGCGAGCACCCCGAGCCCCAACACCCCACCGCCCGCCGCCGCGCGACTCAAGGCCGCAATCGCTTCCGAACGCCGGGACCTGGCCGCCCTGTTGGCCGATCTCCGAGCCGACCAGTGGGACGCGCCGTCGCTCTGCGCCGGGTGGCGGGTGCGCGAGGTGGCCGCCCACATGTCGATGGGCTTTCGCTACTCGCTGCCCCGCGTCGGCCTGGAACTGCTCAAGTCCGGAGGCAATCTGCATCGCACGACCGACCGCCTGGCCCGCGCGGACGCGGCCGCGCTGTCGACGCACGAGATCGCCGCCGCGCTCGCCGACAACGCGGAGCACCCCTGGAAGCCGCCGGGTGGGCGTACGGCGGGCCTGGGTCACGACGTGGTGCACGGCCTGGACATCACGGTCGCGCTCGGCCTGGATCGCACCGTCCCCGAGGACCGGTTGCGCATCCTGCTGGACGCGATCAGCCCCCGGGGCGTCAAGTTCTTCGGCGTCGACCTGACCGGTGTGCACCTGCGTGCCGACGACCTGGACTGGTCCTACGGCACCGGTACGCCACTGACCGGCTCGGGCCAGGACCTGCTCCTGGTCGCGTTCGGCCGTCGGCTCCCGCCCGGTCGGCTGCGCGGCGAGCATCGGGACCGCTTCGTCACCGGGTGATTCGGAGTAGTCGTGGTGAGTCTCGGTGAGTCGTGTGGTGCCGGGAACCCGCCCGCTCCGGGCCGGTTCCGATGCGGTTAGGGTCGATCGGGTGACCAAAGAGTTCCTGCCGCCCGAGCAGTGGTACGAGCAACTGCCCACCCTGTACGCAGCCGCCTCCGCGCTGATCACCGATGTCGAGGACCGGGTGCTCCTGGTCAAACCCAACTACCGCGACTATTGGAATCTGCCCGGCGGCTTCGTGGATCGCAACGAGTCGCCGCACGACGCGTGCGCGCGTGAACTTCGTGAGGAACTGGGACTCGACCTGGACGTCGGCGAGTTGCTGGTGATCGACTGGGTGCCCGAGCAGGATCCCAGGCCGCGACCGCTGACCGGCTGGACCTTCGACGGCGGCACCCTGACGCCCGAGCGGATCGCCGCGATCCGGATCCAGGAGGACGAACTCGACGACTACGCCTTCGTCACCCTCGACCGAGCCGCGCAGCTCCTGCCGAGCACCGTCGCCCCGCGCGTGCCGGCAGCGATGGAGGCCCGCGGCCTCGGCCGCGCCGTGTACCTGCCGAGGCACTGACTCGAACGCGTACCCGCCGAGGCCCCGACCCGAACGGACAGCAACCGCGCCCCGCGCGTAGATTCGACGCCTGCTTCGCATTCGCGAACATCACCCACAGGCGCCCGGAGGCAAGGTTGTCGTCGTTCCGTTCCATCACCGAATCCGATCTCCCGCACGTCCTCGCCTGCGAGGTCGACGAGCCGATCGGCTCGATCTCCGCCGATCGGTACCTCGCCGAGGCGGCGGACGGGATGTATCGGCCGGAGTGGACCTGGATCGCCGAGCAAGACGGCCGGATCCTGGCCCGCGCGCTGTGGTGGGGCCCGGCCGACAGCGCGCATCCGGTCGCGTTGGACTGCCTGTACGTCGACTCGCGGGTCGAGGACCGGGCCGCGATCGGCGCGGAGTTGATCGCGGCGAGCCTGCGGGCGTTCCGCGCGGCCGGTGCGGACCGGCTGCCGTTGTACAACGTGACGTTGACCGGGGGGTGGCGCGAGGACCCCGCCGCCTCGGCCGCACTCGCCTGGCGGCGCGAAGCCGCGTTCGCGGCCGGTCTGAGCCACGAGGTCGAGCGGTTGCGTTTCGAGTGGTCGCCGGACGTGGGCGTACCGGCCGGCTCCGGACGACTCACCTTCACCGAGGCCGACGACGACGCGTTCCTCGCCGTGTTCCGGCGGATCGCCGAGGGCAGTCTGGACGCGGAGACGCGCAAGGGCCTGGCCGCGCACGGCCCGGAGGTCGTCGCTCGGCAGGAGATGGACTTCTATCTCGGCTGCCCGGGCCGGCGCGAGTGGTGGCGCTTGGCGCACACCGCCGACGGCACCCTGGTCGGCCTGGCCATCCCGTCCGCGACGCCCTACCACCCCAACGTCGGGTACCTGGGCGTCGTCCCCGAGTTGCGCGGCCGCGGCTACGTCGCCGACCTGCTCGCCGAGATCACCCGCCTGCACGCCGCCCGAGGCGCCGAAGTGATCACCGCCACCACCGACACGACGAACGCTCCGATGGCCGCCGCCTTCCGCCGGGCCGGCTATCGCACCACCGAGGTCCGCATGGTCTTCTCCGCCCCCGAGTAGCCGCCGGTCGAGCGCCCCCGCCCGCACCTACACCAACTCCCGCCCCATCGCCGTCATTTGGCCATTTCGGTCACACGGCCACCCGCTCGCCCGGTACGTTTCCGGCGATGCACCGACGAATCGCGATCCGTGATTCGCGGCCGTCTCGATTCGGGTGGGGGCCCGAGGGTCGTACGGGGCGGGGATCGACGTGCCCCGATGGAGACGGCCGGGTGTGGTCCATCTTCAGGGAGGGGATCCCGATGTCGCTCCGTTCCGTGTTCCACGGCCACGAACCCAACCGCCGGCGCCGCCGCTCAGCCGACGCACCCGACACGCGCCACGTGCACCGAACGCGCCACCCGTACGGCCCCCACCGACTCCGCAACCCCCGCAGGCCGATCGCCCTGATCGCCGCCGTGACCCTGTTCCTCGCCTGCCTGGTCGCCCAGGCCGCACCCGCCTCCGCCGCGCGTCCCGGCGTGTCCGCCTACGTCGCCAACTCGGGTTCGAACACGGTGTCCGTGATCGACACCGCGAACAACACCACCACGGCGACCATCCCGGTGGGCAGCGGTCCCTACGGGCTGGCCGCCAACCACGCGGGTACCCGGGTGTACGTGGCCAATTTCGGCTCTGCCGGCGTCTCCGTGATCGACACCGCGACCGACACCGTCACCGGCACCATCGCCACAGCCGGCGCGCCGTTCGCGATGGCCGTCGACCCGACCGACACCCGCCTGTACGTCGCCCAGAACAATTCCGTTCTGGTCGTGGACCTCGCGACCAATACCCCCACCGCCACCATCGCGGTCGGCACCAACCCGATCGCGGTACTGGTCGCCCCGGACGGTGCGCACGTGTACGCCGTCAACAACGCCGGCCACAACGTCTCGGTGATCGACACCGCGACCGCCGGCGTCGGCGCGACCATCGCACTCGGCGGCTCGCCCGACGGTGCCGCGCTCAGTCCCGACGGCAGGCGCCTGTACGCCGTGGACGACCAATCCGGCCTGTGGGTCCTCGACCTGACCGCCGGCGGTGCGCTCGCCGCCACCGTCCCGATCGCCGAGGGCAGCAACGTCGCGGTGAACGCGGCCGGGACCAGGGCCTACGTCTCCGCGTTCCCGGCCGCCGTCAAGGTGGTCGACCTGACCACGAACACGGTGATCGACAGCGTGGCGGTGGGCAGCTATCCGGCCAACCTCACGCTGCACGTCGCGGGCGGATTCGTGTACACCACCAACGCCGTGTCCGGGGACGTGTCGGTGATCGACACCGCGTCCGACACCGTGGTGGCCACCATCCCGGTCGGGAACACCCCGTACGGCATCGTCGTCGTCGGCGTCCCGCAACCGCGCACCGTCACCTCGGTGACCCCCGGCTCAGGCCCCGCGGCCGGCGGCACCGCGGTGACCGTCACCGGGACCGGATTCACCGGCACCACCGCCGTCGCGTTCGGCGCGACCCCCGCTCCCTCCTACACCGTCGTCGACGACACCACCATCACCGCGACCGCGCCGCCCGGCACACCCGGCACCGTGGACGTCACCGTGACCGGCCCGGGCGGCACCAGTGCGACCACACCCGCGGACCGCTTCACCTACCTGGCCGCCCCGACGGTCACCTCGATCAGCCCCGGCTCCGGCCCCGCGGCCGGCGGCACCGTGGTCACCATCACCGGCACCAACCTCGCCGGCGCGACCGGCATCACCTTCGGCCCCGGCCGGCCCGCCGGCTCGGTGTCCTGCACCGCGACGACGTGCACGGCGACCGCGCCGCCCGGTCCGGCCGGTTCGGTGGACGTACAGGTGAGCACCGCCGGCGGAACCAGCGCGACCGGTCCCGGCGACCGATACACCTATATCGCGAGCGCGGCCGACGTGGCGGTGACACTCCGGGCCACCGGCGTGCCGTCGTTGTTCAACGCGCGCATCGACTACACGGTAACCATCACCAACAGGGGCCCGGACGCGCTCGGTTCGGCCACCGTCACGGCGCCGCTGCCGGTCCCGATGATCGTCACGTCGCCGGACTGCTCGGTGGCCAATCGCACGGTGACCTGCACGGTCGGCCCGCTGGCCGGAAACGCGGCGACCACCCGGCACTTCACCGCACCGGTCGCCCTGCTCAGCCTGGGCGCCGAGTACGAGGTCACCGCGAGCCGTGTGGCGAGCACGCCCAACGACCCCAATCCGGCCAACAACAGTTCCTCGGCTTCGTGCACCGCGGTCACGTCGCTGCTCATCTTCTGCTCCTGAGCCGGCCTCGCTTGCGGATGGTCGGTCCGCGCGGGTTCGGGGCGACCGGTCCGCGCGGTTCCGGGCGGCCGGGCCGTGTCGGCCCCGTGCGGGGGCGCGACGGCCGGACGCGCGAGCGGGCGTCGGCCGCGGACAGCCGATATACGCGGGCCGCCGTCGGTGCCGGGTAGCCGGAACACGCGAGCCACTGCCCCGAACCGCTTCCGACGGGTAGACAGGACACCTGCGGCGGGGCGGACTACCGGCCCGCCGCAGCGTGTGCCCGGGCTACGCCGATCGCGAACGCGACGGAATCCCCCTGTGCCGAAGCGGAAGTCGCGATGATGATGGGCCCGCGCACGCGCGCGACTCCACTCCGGACCGGGTCGCATCTCGGTCGGATCGCACTTCGGTGCCGCGCCTCGGCCCCCCGATGGGCGCACCCCGGGACACACGAAAGCGAACGCATGAGCCCCTCCTCGACACCCCGTGAACCCGATCGGATCGACGCCTCGATACCGGCGCAGTCCGCATCCGCGAAGACGCCGCCGGCCGGATCCGTACCCGAACCCGCAGCCACGCCCGGACCCGAATTCGACCTCGGCTACGAGATTCCCCTCGAACTCCCGCACGACCCGATCGAGACGCCGGCCGAGAACGAGCGGCCCACCGGTGTGACCCCGATCGAGCTGTTCTTCGACCTCGTCTTTGTCTTCGTGCTCACTCAGGCCACCCACCAGGTGGAGTCGCACCCGGGCTGGACCGGGCTGCTCCAGGGCATGTTGCCGCTGGCGGCGATGTGGTGGATGTTCGGCGCGTTCAGTTGGTTGACGAACGCGGTCCGTCCCGACGCGACGGTGGTCCGGCTGCTGCTGGCGCTCACGATGACTTCGTTCTTCGTGATGGGCCTGGACCTTCCGTACGCGTTCGACCCGGACGGCTGGGCATTCGGCCTCGCGTTCCTGGTCGCCGTCGGGATGCACGTAGCGCTGTTCCTGACCGCGTCCGAACCCTCGGCCCGCTCCGGGATCCTGCGCCTCGCGCCGTTCAACGCGGCGGGCGGCCTGCTGATCCTGGTCGCGCCGCACCTGCCGGACGCAGGCACCTGGGCCTGCTGGGTGGCGGCCGTGGTGGTGATGTACCTGTCGATGGTGATCGGTCGGATCCGCGGCTTCGTGGTCGAGCCGCACCACTTCGTCGAGCGGCACGGCCTGATCATCCTGATCGTGCTCGGCGAATCGGTCGTGGCCGTCGGCATCGGAGCGGGCGGTCGACCGGTCGACTGGAAGCTTGCGGGGGGCATCCTGCTCGGCATCGCGGTCGCCACCGGCATCTGGTGGACCTACTTCGGCGGCGACGACGAACGCACCGTGCGCGCCATGTCGGAGGCGTCGGTCGAGCGTCGCCAGATGCTCGGCTACGTGGCGTTCGGCCTGGCCCACGCGGTGATGATCGCGGGTATCGTGCTGATCGCGGCGGGCATCTCGGACGCCATCCATCACCTGGGCGGCGACACGAACCGTTGGTGGCTGGGGGCCGGCCTGGCCACCTTCCTGGCGGGTCACGCGTGGCACCGCTTCGTGTTGGCCACCGGCCCGGTCCAGGGACACATCGTCACCGCGGTGGTGGCGGTACCCCTCGTCGCGTCCGTCGCGGGCACGGGCTGGGCGGTACTCGCGGTCGCCACGGCGCTCCTCGCGATCATGACCGTGTCCGACCACCTCCGCCAGGTCCGCGCGGCGGAGGAGCCGGACGCGCGGCAGGTGACCTCGGCCGGCTGACCCTTTGGGGCCGGGGAGCCTGCTCTGCTAGCGTCCCCGGCCATGAACGACAGCGTGTACGTGGGCAACGCGGGCCCGGACGCGGCGCTGGACCGGGGTTGGCTGCTCGGCCATTTCAAGGACGTCGGCGACCCTCGGCACAGCGAGGCGGTGGAGATCAAGTGGGGTGTCCACCCACCCGGCGACGCGCGCGCCGAGTGGGTGAGCGGTGAGGCGCGGACCGCGCTGCTGATCCTGATCAGCGGCCGGTTCCGGGTCGAACTGCCGGGCCGCAGCGTTTTGTTGGCGAAGCAGGGCGACTACGTGGTGTGGGGTCGCGGTGTCGACCACTCCTGGGCGGCCGAGGAGGAGTCGGTGGTGCTCACGGTGCGGTGGCCGTCCGTGCCGGGGTATCGGGTGGGCGAACCCACCTGAGCCGCGGCGCCGGCGCCGCGGCCCACCACAGGGCCGGCCACCGTGTCGGCCGACCTTCAGGGCGGTGCCTCTCCGGCCGACGCTTTTCGGCCGGCGCCTTCCGGGCGGCGCCTCCCACGCGGTGACGAACGGCACCGTGCATTGCTCGCGCGACCTGTTGTACGACGAGCAGCTCATCTCATACGCTCCGCAAGCCGACCCTGTCCGGGTCGGCGACACAACCGCATAGTTCGCAATCCAGGGGAAGCCGGTCGAAATCCGGCGCTGACCCGCAACCGTAGGCGGTGGCCGACAGGCCGCCGCGAGTCGGAATGCCTGGATTCGTACGAGTTTAAGGCTCCAGCTGTCGTGGACTGCACGCTGAAGCCCGGATTTCACGTCCGGCGGTGTCTCGTCGGCGCGATGCCGGGGTCGGCGGTCCTGTGAGGAACATCGCTCGGCCCGGGCGGCATCGGTTCCGCCGCTCGTGCCGACGCCCGTCGCACGAAGGGAATCCGCACGTGAAATCTCGTGGGAACAAGGCTCGAATAGGCCGGCTGGTCGGGGCACTCGCCCTTCTCCTGCTGCCCGCCACCGCCCAGATCACCGTGAGCGCACCCGCCGCCTACGCCATCGACCCCACCAAGGGCTCCGCCGGCGTCTGCCCGGACGCCAACGGGGTGACCGTGATCGTCGACTTCCAGGAACTCGGCGGCGCCACGCTCACCCGCTGCGCGCCCGGCGACCAAGCCACCGGTCTGGCCGCGCTCAAGAACGCCGGCTTCCAGATCCAGGGCACGAACCGGTGGGGCGAGGCGTTCATCTGCCGGATCGAGGGCAAGCCCGGCACGGACACCGAGCCCTGCGTCAACACCCCTCCGGCGTCGGCGTATTGGTCGTACTGGCACGCGCCGAACAACGGCACCTGGACCTACAGCTCGTGGGGCGCGACCAACCGAAAGCCCCCGCTGGGCAGCTTCGAGGGCTGGTCCTTCTCCAAGGACAAGACGTCCACCACCAATCCGCCCCCGCGCGTGGCCCCCACGCGCCCGTAGGGCCGACCCGGCGTCGGATCCGAAGCGAGGTCGTCCTCGGCTCCGCGACCGCGTTCGTTCCGCCGGTCATCGCCGACGCGCGTGATTCGGTCGGAACGAACGCCGGGAACGGACCGCGCACGCCTGCCCGATCGGCGCCGGCGGCGGCATCCGCCTCGCGCGTACGTCGTTTCACCGTCCACCGGGTGGACTCGCCTGCCGGACGCGCCCATCGCCGGCTAAGCTGACGGACGCAGTCGGTTCGCCCTGCCCGCCAGGCAGGCGCGTCGTAAGAGGGAACCCGGTGTGAATCCGGGACTGCCCCGCAGCGGTGAGTGGGAACGACCGCCGTCAACAGCACTGGGCCCCAGGACGGGCCCGGGAAGCGACGGCCAGTAGGAGTCCGCCCTTTCGGTGGACGCGCCCACGAGTCCGAAGACCTGCCACTGCCCGTGTGCCGACGAGGCACACGGTGATCTCGGTGACCTCGTGGGCGGGTCGGCGGACAACCCCGGTGGCACACGTGCGCGACAGCGCCGAAACGCCCCGGCGGCTTGCCATCCCTTCGCGCCCTCGATCCGTCCCGGGATTCCGGAGACAACTCGCGAAGGAGAGTTCCGTGACCACCAAGTCCGCAGCCGCGGCAACCCGCGCCACCGTGTACGGCTACCCCCGACAGGGCCCGCGCCGGGAGTTGAAGAAGGCCATCGAGGGCTACTGGGCCGGTCGGGTCACCGCCGACGGGCTTCGCGAGACCGCGGCCGAACTGCGCCGCGCCAACCGCGATCGGCTCGCCGATGCCGGTGTACACGAGGTGCCCACCGGCGACTTCTCGCTCTACGACCACGTCCTGGACACCACCGTGATGGTCGGCGCGATCCCGCCCCGCCACCGTGCGGCCGTCGAAGCCGACGCCCTGGACGGCTACTTCGCGATGGCGCGCGGCACCCAGGAGGTGGCGCCGCTGGAGATGACCAAGTGGTTCGACACGAACTACCACTACCTGGTCCCCGAACTCGGCCCCGACACCGTGTTCTCCGCGAACTCCGCCAAGCAGGTCGCCGAGTTCGAGGAGGCCATCGCACAGGGCCTGACCGCCCGCCCCGTACTGGTCGGCCCGATCACCTACCTCCTGCTCGCCAAGCCCGCGCCCGGCGTCGCGGCCGACTTCCAGCCGCTGACCCTGTTGGATCGACTGCTGCCGGTGTACGCCGAGGTGCTCGCCGACCTGCGCGCGGCCGGCGCCGAGTGGGTGCAACTGGACGAACCCGCGCTGGTCCAGGACCGCAGCTTCGCCGAACTCAACGCCATCGCACGCGCCTACCGCGACCTCGGCGCGCTCACTGACCGGCCCAGGCTGCTGGTCGCCTCGTACTTCGACCGCCTCGGCGAGGCGTTGCCGATCCTGGCCAAGGCGCCGATCGAGGGGCTCGCCCTCGACTTCACCGGAGCCGCGTTCGCCAACCTGGACGCCCTGGCCGCCGTCGGCGGACTGCCCGGCAAGCGCCTGGTCGCCGGCGTCGTCGACGGGCGCAACGTGTGGATCAACGACCTCGGCAGGTCGCTGGCCACCCTGGGTACCCTGCTGGGCCTGGCCGAGCGCGTCGACGTGTCCGCGTCCTGCTCCCTGTTGCACGTGCCCCTGGACGCCGGCGACGAGCGCGACATCGACCCGCAGATCTCCCGATGGCTCGCCTTCGCCCGGCAAAAGACCGAGGAGATCGTCACGTTGGCCCGCGGCCTGGGCCAGGGCACGGACACCATCGCGACCCATCTCGCCGCCAATCGGGCCGACCTGGCCGCGCGCAAGACCTCCGCCCTGACCCGCGACCCCGCCGTACGTGCCCGCGCCGCCGCGGTCACCGACGCGGACGGCCGGCGCAGCCTGCCCTACGCCGAGCGCGCCGCGGCCCAACGCGCCCACCTGGGACTCCCGTTGCTGCCGACGACCACGATCGGCTCCTTCCCGCAGACCGGCGAGCTGCGCACCGCCCGCGCCGACCTGCGCGCCGGACGCATCGACGAGGCAGGCTACGAGGAACGCATCGAGTCCGAGATCCGCGACGTGATCTCCTTCCAGGAGAAGGCCGGAATCGACGTCCTGGTGCACGGCGAGGCCGAACGCAACGACATGGTGCAGTACTTCGCCGAACAACTCACCGGATACGTGGCCACCCGGCACGGCTGGGTCCAGTCGTACGGCACCCGGTACGTGCGCCCGCCGATCCTGGCCGGCGACATCTCCCGTCCCGAGCCGATGACCGTGCGCTGGAGCTCGTTCGCCCAGTCGTTGTCCGACCGCCCCGTCAAGGGCATGCTCACCGGCCCCGTCACCATGCTCGCGTGGTCCTTCGTGCGCGACGACCAGCCGCTCGGAACCACCGCCCGGCAGGTCGCCCTGGCGCTGCGCGACGAGGTCCGCGACCTGGAGGCCGCGGGGGGCTCGGTCATCCAGGTGGACGAACCAGCGCTGCGCGAGACACTGCCGCTGCGCGCCGCGGACCGCGCCGAATACCTGGCCTGGGCCACCGAGTCGTTCCGCCTGACCACCTCCGGCGTGCGCGCGGCCACCCAGATCCACACGCACATGTGCTACGCCGAGTTCGGCGACATCGTGCAGGCGATCGACGACCTCGACGCCGACGTGATCAGCCTGGAGGCCGCCCGTTCGCACATGCAGGTCGCCCGGGAGCTCGCCGCCCACGGCTATCCGCGCGAGGCCGGTCCCGGTGTGTACGACATCCACTCCCCGCGCGTCCCGAGTGCGGAGGAGGTGACCGCTCTGCTGCACGAGGGGTTGACCGCGATCCCCGCCGGGCGGCTGTGGGTCAACCCCGACTGCGGCCTCAAGACCCGCGGCTGGCCCGAGGTTCGCGCCTCGTTGGAGAACCTGGTGGCGGCGGCGCGCGGGGTACGGGCGACGCTCCCCGACGCCGCGTCCTGAGTCGAGACCACCGGGGCGGGGAAGGCACGCCCCGCCCCGGCGGTCCGGGTCGTCGCGGCGGCCATGCGTGCCCGAACGGCGTGCGATTGTCCACCGCGGGCTCACGGTTGGTGACGCACGGCACCGTTGATCGCATGCTCGTGCTGTTGTCCGACAGCCGGAATGCTCCGTATGCTCCACACGCCGACGTGTGTCGGCACCCTCAACTTCATAGTTCGAAACCCAGGGGAAGCCGGTCGAAGTCCGGCACTGACCCGCAACCGTAGGCGGCGGCCGAAAGGCCGCCGCGAGTCGGAATGCCTGGGTGCGTACGAATTGAAGGCTCCAGCTGTCGTGGACTACACGCTGAGGCCCGGACGCCCGACCGATGCCCGCATTGGTCGGCTCCCGGGACGCGTTGGTCTCGGAAGGGTCCCATCGATGTCCTGGCTCACCGTGAGGAACACCGGCGCCGTCGCGGTCTGCGGCGCGGTCCTGGTCGCGGCCTCTCCCGTCTTCTCCGCGTCGGCAGACGCCGCGAACCCGCACGCCGACAACGCCGTCGCGGCGGCGAAATGGCAGGCCGGGGAACTGGTCGACGGCGGCATACCGGGGTTCGCCGGCTCCGACTGGGGCCTGACCATCGACACGATGATGGCGTTGTCGGCCACCCGCTCACAGCCCGCCGCGGTCAAGGCCGCCGCGGACGCGGTGGCCGCCAACATCCGCAAGTACAACAGCGCCGAGGAGTGGGGCATGCCCGGCTCGCGGATTGCGGGTGCCACCGCGAAGGTGCTCTTCGCCGCCGTGATCGCCGACCGCGATCCGACCAGGTTCGGCGGCCTGGACATGCGCGCCGAGACGCTGGACCTGATCGCCGGGGCGGACGCCGGCGACGACGCGGGTCGGATCCGGGACAAGCTCACCGGCAGTCCCGACTCGAGCAACGCGTTCGGGCAGTCGCTGGCCGTGCTGGGTCTGGCCCGCAGCGGCGGGGTGCCGCAGAGCGCGGTGGACTTCCTGATCAAGCAGCAGTGCCCCAGCGGCGGATTCCGGCTGTATCCGGGTCAGTTGGGCAGCACCGGCTCGACCTGCCAGGACACCCCGACCACCGTGCTGGACCCGGACTCGACCGGCATGGCCGTGCAGGCGCTGCTCTCGGCGGCGACCGAGAGCAAGTCGGTCGGCGCCGCGGCCGCAGCGAAGAAGGGCGTGGACTGGCTGAAGTCCGAGCAGCGCGAGGACGGTTCGTTCGGCGGCTCCGGACCCACCGCGGCATCGAACACCAACAGCACCGGCCTGGCCGGCCAGGCCCTGCACGCGGCCGGCTACCGGGCCGAGGCGGACAAGGCCGCCGCGTGGGTGGTCAAGCACCAGATCACCAAGGACAACGCGGGCGCCGCCGACAAGGAGATCGGCACGATCGCCTACAACGCGGAGGCCCTCACCTCGGCCCAGGCCGAGGGTATTCCGGACTTCCAGCGCGACCAATGGCGCCGCGCGACCCCGCAGGCCCTGCTCGTGCTGGCCGATGTCCCGCTGGGTGACCTCGGCAAGGCCCCCACCGAGCCGACCGGCACCGCCTCGACCTCGCCGAAGCCGACCGACTCCGGCACCCCCAAGCCCACCGGCTCGGCCACTCACACCGGGTCCCAAACGCCGTCCGCGTCGACGTCCGGCACACCCACCACCTCGCTCACCCAGACCGCGAGCGCGTCGATCACCGCGTCCGCGACGACCACCACCGCCGGCACCGGCGGCTCGGTGTCGGGCGGCACGAGCAGCTCGGGCGGTGGGGGCACCACGAAGGGCGGCGGCGGAAGCCTCGCCAAAACCGGCGCCCAGGTCGGCGGACTGCTCATGCTCTCCCTCGGACTGGTCGGCACCGGCCTCGCCGTGCGTGCCGGCGCGCGGCGCACGAACGGAAAGCGCACATGAGGCGCCGTGGGAGTGGCGGCCGAACAGCCCGCGTGGTCACCGCGCTGGCCCTGCTCGCGCTGCCCGCCACCGCCCAGGTCACCGTGGCCGCGCCGACCGCGCACGCGGTCGACACCTCCAAGGGCACCCCCGGCTACTGCCCGGACGCCAACGGTGTGACGGTGGTGATCGACTTCCAGGAACTGGGCGGCACGACCATCGTGCGCTGCGCACGAGGTGACCAGGCCACCGGTCACGCCGCGCTGAAGAACGCGGGTATCGAGATCGCCGGTGTGGCCCGCTGGGGCGAGGCGTTCATCTGCCGGGTCGAGGGCAGGCCCGGCGCGAACTCCGAGGCGTGCATCGACACGCCGCCGGCCTCCGCGTACTGGTCGTACTGGCACTCGTCCAACGGCGGTTCGTGGACGTACAGCCAGTGGGGTGTGATGAACCGCAAGCCACCGCTCGGCAGCTTCGAGGGCTGGTCGTTCTCCAAGAACAAGACCGAGACCACCAACCCGCCACCCCGGGTGGCACCGAAGCGCCCGGCGGCACCCGCGACGCAGGACCCGCCACCCCGGACCGACAACCCGCAACCGCCGCAGGGCAACGGCGCCAACCGCACGACGTCGACCGCCCCGGGCGGCAACTCCAGTGCCGGCGGGACCGGTTCGACGTCCGCCGGGACCACGTCCAACGGTTCGACCACGACCGGTACCGGCGCCGGCACCTCGGGGAGCGATCCGCTCGCCCCGGGGCCCGGCGTGTCCGGCAACCCGATGGAATCCGAGCCGCCGCCCGCCGCGCCCACGAGCGAGGAGCCGACCGCGGCGGCGAGTGAGCCCGGTTCCGCCGCACCGTCCGCGCAGCCCTCGGGCGTCACGCCACAAGGTCAGACGTGGACCGGTGGCGAGGAGTTGGCGACGAAGAAGCAGGACGGAATCCCGACCATGACCATCGTCGGCATCGCCCTGTTCGTGGCCATCTGCGCGGCGGCCGGGTTCACCGCCTGGCGCCGGCGAACACGCGCGGACGGATCGGGATGACCGTGCCCCACCCGAAACAAACGCCGATCGCCGCCGCGTTCCGGCGCGGCGGCGGGCGTTTGCCGCGCACCGTGCATCCCGGCGCGTGGTGGTTGTGGGCCCTGGGCCTGGCCACTGCCGCCAGTCGCACCACCAATCCGCTGCTGCTGGCGCTGATCCTGGCCGTGGCCGGATTCGTCGTCGCCAACCGACGCGGCGACGCGCCGTGGGCCCTGGCCTTTCGCATGTACCTGTTCCTGGGCCTGTTCATCATCGTGATGCGCGTGTTGTTCCGGATCATCTTCGGTGCGGGGGCGGCGAGCGGCCATGTGCTCGTCGACCTCCCGGAGATCCCGTTGCCCGCGTGGGCGGCGGGCATCCACCTGTTCGGCCCGGTGGGCTTGGAGCACGTGCTGGGCGGGCTCTACGACGGGCTGCGGCTGGCCACGATGATCGTGTGCCTGGGCGCGGCGAACGCACTCGCGAGCCCGAAACGCACTCTCAAGGCGGTGCCCGCGGCGCTGTACGAGGTGGGCGCGGCCGTGGTGGTCGCGCTGTCGGTGGCACCGCAACTCATCGAGAGCGTGCATCGGGTACGCCGGGCCCGCCGGCTGCGCGGCGGCGCGCAGAAGGGCATGCGGGCGCTGCGCTCGATCGCGATTCCGGTGCTCCAGGACGCGCTGGACCGATCGCTTGCGCTGGCCGCCGCGATGGACTCGCGCGGGTACGGCCGCAACCGGCACCTGCCTCGGGCCATCCGACTGCTCACCGGCGTACTGACCCTGGTGGGCCTGCTCGGCGTCTGCGTGGGGGTGTACGCGCTGCTCGACGGCAGCGCCCCGCGCTATCTGGGTGCGACCATGCTGCCCGGCGGGATCGTGGTCGCCGGCATGGGCTTCGTGCTCACCGGCCGGCGGATCAACCGCAGCGTCTACCTGCCGGATCGCTGGCGGTTCGCCGAATTCGCGGTCGCCGCGTGCGGGTTGGGCACCGGTGCGCTGCTCTACCTGACCAGCCGGATCGACGCCGGGAACCTCTATCCGTCGCTGAGCCCGCTCGCGTGGCCCGAATTGGCGCCGCTGCCGGCGCTCGCGCTGGTCGTGGGCGCGCTGCCCGCGTGGCTGGCACCGCCGCCCCCGCTCACCGTGCCCCGGCTCGGCGACACCGTGCCCCGGCCGGATACGACGGCCGGCACACCGACCCCGGGCCCGGCCGATGCCGGCACCACCATCAGGGAGAAGTCCGTCCGGTGATCGAATTCCGCGACGTCACCATCACCTACGCCGACGCGCCGGAACCTGCGCTGCGCGACGTCGAACTGAGCATTCCCGAAGGGGAGTTGTGCCTGGTCGTCGGTCGCACCGGCGCCGGCAAGTCCACCCTCCTGGGCGCGATCAACGGTCTGGTCCCACACTTCACCGGCGGCACCCTGCGCGGCAGCGTGCTCGTCGACGGAATCGACACCCGCTCCCGGCCACCGCGCGAGTTCGCGCACCTGGTCGGCGTGGTCGGTCAGGACCCCCTCGCGGGCTTCGTCACCGACACGGTCGAGGAGGAACTCGCTTACGGAATGGAGCAGTTGGCCATCCCCTCGCCGGTCATGCGCAAGCGCGTCGAGGAGACCCTGGACCTGCTGGGCATCGCCGAACTGCGCCATCGCCCGCTGCGCACCCTCTCCGGTGGCCAACAGCAACGCGTCGCGATCGGCTCGGTGCTCACCGCGCACCCGCGCGTACTGGTCCTGGACGAGCCCACCTCCGCGCTGGACCCGACCGCCGCCGAGGACGTACTTGCCGCGATCACCCGGCTGGTCCACGACCTGGGCATCACCGCGATCGTCGCCGAGCACCGCATGGAACGTGTGGTGCAGTACGCCGACCGACTCGTGCACCTGCCCGGCGACCGCACCGTCCGCGACGGCCCGCCCGCCGAGATCCTTCAGACCTGCGACATCGCCCCACCGGTGGTCGAACTCGGTCGGCTCGCCGGTTGGTCACCCCTGCCGTTGTCGGTGCGCGACGCCCGCCGCCTGGCCGCGCCGCTGCGCGCACGCCTGGTCGGCCGGACGCCGCCGCAGCCGGGTTCGCCCGCCGGCCCGTCGGCGTCGTTGCTGACGGCGCGTCGGATCATCGTGCGCTACGGCGACGTGATCGCGGTTCGCGGCCTGGACCTGGATCTGCCTCCCGGGCAGGTGACCGCGTTGATGGGCCGCAACGGCTCCGGCAAGTCCTCGCTGCTGTGGGCCCTTCAGGGCTCCGGACCCCGCCAGGGTGGCACGGTGGACGTCGCGGGTGAGGATCCGGGCAAAGCCGCCCCGCAGCGCGCCCGCGCACTGGTCGGCCTGGTCCCGCAAACCCCCGGCGATCTGCTCTACCTGGAGACCGTCGACGCGGAATGCGCCGAGGCCGACCGGGAATCCGATGCCGAGGCCGGCGCGTGCCGGGCGTTGTTGGACCGCATCGCGCCCGACATCGACGGGGCCCTGCACCCGCGCGACGTCTCCGAGGGGCAGCGCCTCGCGCTCGTCCTGGCCATCCAACTCGTCGCCGCACCAAGGGTCGTGCTGCTGGACGAGCCCACCCGAGGGCTCGACTACCACGCGAAGCGGCGGTTCGTCCGCGTCGTGCGCGAACTCGCGGACGCCGGACGGGCGATCGTACTCGCCACACACGACGTCGAATTCGTCGCCCAGGTCGCCGACCGTGTGGTGGTGATGGCCGAGGGCGACATCGTCGCGGACGGCCCGACCGCCGAGGTCGTGGTGTCCTCGCCGGCGTTCGCGCCACAGGTGGCCAAGATCCTCGCGCCCGCGGAGTGGCTGACCGTCGCCACGGTCGGCGACGCCCTTGCCGAAGCCGAAGCCGAAGCCGAAGCCGACGCGGCCGACCGTTCGCGGCTCGTCCCGCCGGAGTCCGTGCCCGCGCCACGCGACGTTCGCGGCCGTGCCCAAGACCGGGAGACGACCGGATGACGATCGCACCGACCCCGACCAAGCGCGGCAACGCCATCCGGATCACCCCGCGCACCGCGATCGTGCTCACCATCGCCTCGATCGCGGGCCTGGCGATGTTCCTGTGGCCGTTGTTCGCCTCGCCCTCGCCGGAATCGGCCGCGCACTCGGGCGACGCGCCGCTGATCTTCGCGGTCACCCTGCCGTTCGTGGTCGCGGTGGTGCTGGCCGAGATGACCAGCGGCGGTCTCGACTCCAAGGCGCTGGCCATGCTCGGCGTGCTGTCCGCGATCAACGCGGCCCTGCGTCCGCTGGGGGCCGGCACCGCGGGCATCGAGACGGTGTTCTTCATGCTCGTGCTGGCCGGGCGGGTGTTCGGGCCGGGTTTCGGCTTCGTGCTCGGGTGTACGTCCTTGTTCGCCTCGGCCCTGTTGACCGCCGGGGTCGGGCCCTGGTTGCCCTTTCAGATGCTCGCCTCGGCATGGGTGGGCCTCGGCGCGGGGCTGCTGCCGCAACGCGTCCGCGGCAGGCGCGAGATCGTGATGTTGGCCGGCTACGGGGTGTTCTCCGCGTATGCCTTCGGCTTCCTGATGAACATGTGGTTCTGGCCGTTCCTGGCCGATTCGGAGAGCATGGTGGGCCCCGCGTTCGTACCCGGCGACGGCATCCTGGACAACCTGCACAGATTCTTCGTGTTCACCATGCTCACGTCCACCTTCGGCTGGGACACCGGGCGCGCGATCACCAACTGCGTGGCGATCGTGCTGGTGGGTCCGGCAGTGCTGGCCGCGCTGCGCCGCGCGTCCCGCAAAGCGGCGTTCGAGGCGCCGATCGTCTTCGAACCCGCCCGGGCGGACAGCGACCGCCCGAGGGCGGGCACCGCGGAAGTTGCGGGCACGGCGGGCACGGCGGGCACTACGGCCGGCACGGCCGCCGCGGAGGGAAAGGCACCGCCGAAGGGAGACGGCACCGCCCACAGTCGCACTCGTGACCGAAACCGTTGATCCGTCCTCGTTCATCGCGCCGGCAGGCCCGACCGCACCCCCGCGACCTCGGGCGTACCCGACGCCTTGTCATCGGACCCGGGACGCCCTGCCCGGGCGACCGGCGGCGTACCCGCGAGGGGGGACCGATCAGCCCTGGCGCGTAGCCCGGTTCCGACCGTCGAGCGATCCGCGCCCACGCCGACCTCTGGGAGGTTCGTAGCGCAGGGACCGATCGGTCCGTCAACGGGAGGAACACCGATGCACCAGGCGCAATCGCAGGTCGCGCACTCGGATTCGAAGGCCGCACGAACGTCCGCCGGTCGGCTGCGGCGCGCCTGGCGGGCCGCCCACGAGCCCGTCCCGGGGGTGCCGACGTGGGCGCGTCGGGCCGCGTACGCCGTGCCCCTGGTCGTCCTGCCGTCGAGCATCTGGCGCCTCGGGGTGATCTTCGGTGACGACAAGCGCGGGGGGATGTTGCCGGACTGGGCCATGGACGGCTACGTCGTGCTGCTGTCCGTCCTGTCCGAACTCCTCGCGTTCACGGCGATCGGCCTGATCGCCCGCTGGGGCGAGGTGTTCCCACGCTGGGTTCCGGTCCTGCGCGGACGCCGGGTGCCGACGGCCGCGGCCGCGGTGCCCGCAGCGATCGGGGCGACCGTCCTCACCCTGATGTGGACGGCGATCGGAGTCGTCACGGAGGTGACGCGGACCAAGCTGAACGGCGATCCGCTTCCGGACGACTTCCCGTCGCGGGCCGGCGGTTGGGAATCCGCCTACTACTACATGTCCTACGCGCCACTCGTGCTGTGGGGCCCGCTACTCGCCGCGGTGACCATCGCGTACCTGTGCCGCCGCCGATCCGCCGCCCCCGGCCGCCTGGCCGCCACGGCCGGCTGACGGCCGCACCCCGTCCCCGCCGGGGGCCCAACCGCCGAGATACCGCCCCTCGTCGAGAGGCGGTACCTGGCCGGGTCAGGCCCAGTACTCCACATACAGCGAGAACCCGACCGCGCCGTTGCCGGTGCAGTGGTAGGTGCTTGCGCCGGCATAGTGCACGTACATCGCGCCCGTGTTCTGGCACTCGGACAGATACCGGTACGTGGCGATGTAACTGCCGCCCGCGGCCTGCGCCGAACCGGCCGCCGCCGTAACCATTCCCACCGACGCCGTCGCGGCGAGCGCCAGACCCGCCACGCGACGTGTCAACTTCGACATGCTTCCCCCGTTCGTCGATCATGTACGAACGCTCATGCTTCAGGTCGACCGAAGTGCCGTCAAGATCCTTTCGGAACAACTTCCGGGTATGTGGGGGGAGTTGCCGGCCGGCACGGGGCCGGGGGCGATCGCGTGCGGCGACCGTCCGGCACTATGCGAGGTACAGCTCCAGTTGGATGCTGTCGGGGTCCCGGAACGCGATCAGGGTGAACCCGGTCCTCGGGGTGACCCGGACCCCGGAGTGGATGACACCGGCTTCGGTCAACCGGGCCTCCCACGCGTCCAGTTCCGCCCGGGAGTCCACCGTCAGGGCCAGGTGGTCGAGTCCGGTCACGTGCTCCTCGAACTCGGCGCCCGCCTCCGGGTGCCGGTGCCGGGTCAAGGCGACGACGACGCCGCTCGGGTGACGCATGATCCGCCGCTCGAAGTCGTCGGTGTCCCACGGGATCAGCGGTGCGAAGTCCAGGACCTCGGAATACCACCGGACCGACGCGTCCAGGTCGCGTACGTTCAGTGCGACATGGTGGACGCCGGAGAAGCTCGCCTTCGACACGTGTTCCGCCCTTCGTGGCCGCCGTGCCCCCCACCCGTTCGAGCGGGATGGCCCGAGCCTACTGCGCGCCGGTGTACCCCGGTTCGCCCGCCGAGCGCTCGATCGCGGCAGCCATGTACTCGGTCAGCGCCCGCACCCGAGGCAGCAGGTCCTGCCAATCCTCGCGCTCGGCGCCGAGATAGCCGGCCCGTGCCCGGGCGAGCACGGGTCGGTACTCGGCCGGGAGGCGTGCGAGCACCCAGTCGGCGGCGACGTCCTTCGAGGTGATCACCCCGGTCGCGAGCGTCGCTCGGATCCGGGCCAGGGTCAGCAGTACGTTGCGGGTGTCGGTCGCCCACTCCCGAAGCAACTCCGGTACACCCGCCACGATCGCCCGATTCAGGTCGGCGCGCGGGACCGGGTCGAGCACCTCGTCCGGTGGCGGCCCGAGCAGCGGCGCCCGGCCCAGCAGCGCCATCGTGATCAGCGGCGCGAGATCCGGGCTCGGTGTCGGCGCCGGTGTCTCGCCACGCTCGTACTCCTCGCGCAGCCACTCGCCGTACTGGAATTCGCAGCGCGGCGGGTAGCGCCACGGCCTGACCTCGGATTGCACGACGACGGTCAACTCCACCGGCCGCGCGGGCCCGGATCGGGCGCGCTCGCCGGAGATCTCCAAGGTCGCCTCGACCAGTGCCCGACGCTGTGTCGTCGTGGTGCCGTGTCGCACGACGACCAGCACGTCCACATCACTGTGCGGGCGCAGGCCGCCGAGCACGGCGGAACCGTGCAGGTACATGCCGATGACGTCGTTCGTGTCGAGTGTGTCGCGAACGACGCGAACGACGTCATCGGTCGGTGCCACCCGTGTGCTCTCCGTCCCCTTCGGAAGCGGGCCGCCGGCAGGCGGCCGGGCCCCTTCGCCTGCATCGCATGGTAGGAAGTCGGCCTCCCGGGCACCAACCGGTTTCGGCCGACGTGGCCGAGGCGCGGGTGGGCCCCGCCGAGTCGCGCACGAGTCGGCAGGGCCCGCGCCGTCGGGATCAGCCCAGGATCGGGGTGGTCTGGGCCGAGGCGATCCGCCAGTCGTCGTCCTCCTTGACCAGCACGTAGGTGAGTTGGCCGGAGGTCGCGGGCAGGGCGGGCGTGGCCGAATCCTCCGCGCCGACGTTCGGCCGTCCGTCGAAGACCTGCTTGAGGCAGGCCACGATCGCCACGTCCGCGCGGACGAAGTGCACGTCCTGGATCTCGGCGGTGGTGGTCACATCCGCCAGGGGCGAGGCCAACGCCTGCCGCATCGCCGCGGTCAGCGCGTCCCGGCCGGACACGCGGCGCCCGCCGAAATTGACGATGTTCACCTCGGCGGTGTGCAGCGCCATGAGCCCCTCGATGTCGTTCTGAAGCTGCACTGCGTCCGCGACGAGACGACGGATGGCGACGAGGTCGGACGATTCGGTGCTCATGTGAACTCTCCCAAGTGGCTGGTGTCGCAAGGGCGGCGTGCCCTTCGGGAAGGAGTATGGAACTTCAAGCAAACTTGAAGTCAACCACCCTGGTCGGAGCCCCGGAACGGCCCCTGGGACCGTCACACCACCCGTACGTCCACGCCCAGCTCGCGCAGCCCCGACACCGCGTCGGCCGGCGCGCTCGCGTCGGTGATCACGATGTCGAGGTCGGTGGCCGGGCACACGTGACCCAGGCCGGTGCGACCGAACTTGCTTCCGGCGCAGACCGCGACGACGCGCTGCGCCGAGGCGATGGCGGCCTGCTTGACCGGCACCTCGGTGAGGTCGTTGGCGGTCAGCCCGTGAGTGACGGACAGCCCGCAGACGCCCAGCACGGCGGTGTCCACCCGCAGTGTGCGCAGCGAGGTCTCGGTGAGGTGGCCGCCGAGCGTCAGGGCGCCCGGCGTGGTCTGGCCGCCCGGGACCAGCAGGCGCACGTCGGGCGCGTTCCCGAGCAGGTGGGCAGAGTGCAGGTCGAGCGGGACCACGGTGACCCGGCGTCGGGCCAGCACGCGCGCGATGGCCAGGCTCGTGGTGCCGCCGTCCAGGATCAGCGATTCGCCGTCGGTGACCAGGGAATCGAACTCGGCGGCGATCCGACGTTTGCTCTCCGGCGCCTCGTGCTCGCGCACACCGAAGGGCAGCACCTCGCCGCGCAGCACGAGGCTGACCGCGCCGCCCCGGACCCGCCGCAGGACCCCCTGTTCGGCGAGCTGGTCGAGGTCGCGCCGGATGGTCATCTCCGAGCAACCGGTCTCCTCGGCCAGCTCGGCCACGGTGACACGTTCCGTCGTACGCATTCTCTCGATGAGCGAAAGTTGCCGCTCCGCACCTTCCATGTGTTCAATCAAACGTGTTGTATGTTCGAAAGTCAATCGACGACTCGATCGAGGAGCTCTCATGCGCACGGAGTGGATCGTCTTCGACTTCGGCGGGGTCATCTGTACGCCGCCGCCGGACCACGCGGGGGAGGCGATGGCCGGAGCGCTCGGGGTCACCCAGGGGCGGTTGTGGCCCGCCTACTGGCCGGACCGGGCGGCCTACGACGCCGGCGTCATCGACGCCGCCGGGTTCTGGCGCGGGGTGTGCGCGGGCCTGGAGCGGCCCGCTCCGGATCCGGAACTGGTGGACCTCCTGGTGGCCGCGGACCTCGACGCGTGGATGCACCTGAATCAGGAAACCCTGGACCTGCTGGCCGAGTTGGGCGAACCTACCAACCGGGGCATCGCCCTGGCGCTGCTCTCCAACGCCCCGGCCGAGATGGCCCGGCGGATCGAAGAGCAGCCCTGGGCGGCGCTGTTCCGGCACCGGGTGTTCAGCGCAGACCTGGGCCTGGCCAAGCCCGACCCGCGCATCTACCGGCACCTGTGCGAGCGGCTGGACGCGCACCCCGGCCAACTTCTCTTCGTCGACGACCGCGCGGAAAACCTGGAAGCGGCCCGGAAGTTGGGAATCGAATCGGTGCTGTTCACCGACACTCCCACGCTCCGTGCCGCGCTCGCCGGAACCCGATTCGCGGGATCGATCCGGTGAACGCCGGGCGCGACGGCGGGCCCGGCGACAGACCCGGACGACAGGAGCCCCCGGGCGCGGCCACGATCGGGCCCGTGCGCGCCGAGGACGCCCCGGCGCCGGGCCCGGCGGCACCCGCGCCGGCCGTCGGTCCACCCGACGACGCCCCGGCGTTCCCACCCGGCGCGGCGATCGCGGCCTGTGTGGCCTTCGTGCTGATCGGCGCGCTCCAGGCGCTGTACGGACCGGCCATCCCGGCGCTGCGCGACGAGTTCGACCTCGGCCCCGCCGGAGCCGGCCTCGCGCTCAGCGCGCACTTCGCCGGCGCGCTGCTGGGCGTACTCGGCGGCGCGGCGTTGCGCCGCCGCCGTCCGGATCGCCAACTCCTCGCCGTGTCCTGCCTGTCGATGGCGGCGGGCGCGGTCGGCTTCGGCCTCGCCGGGAGTTGGCCGCTCGCCCTGGCCGCGGTGTTCGTGCTGGGGCTCGGGTTCGGTGGCATCGACTACGGGCTCAACGTCATGGTCGCGGCCGGATTCGGTCGCCGCGGACCGGCCATGCTCAACATCCTCAACGCGCACTTCGGCCTCGGCGCGATCGCCGGACCGGTCCTGCTCGGCGCACTCGGCGCCGGCCGCTATCCGGCGGTGTTCGTCGGCTGCGGCGTGGTGTGCGTGCTGCTCGTGCCACCGCTGCTCGCGGTGCGCGACACCCCGGTCGGCACCGGGAGCAGCGTCCCGCGCTCCGGACTCGCGCCGGGTACGACGGCGCTGCTCGTCGCGGCCTTCGTCGGTGTGTACATCCTGCACGTCGGGATCGAGACCGGCGTCGGCGGTTGGGAGCCCACCCATCTGGAGGCGCTGGGCCATTCCACCTCGACCGCGGCCGGTGCGACCGCCGGGTTCTGGCTCGCGATGACCGTCGGCCGGTTCCTGGTCGCGCCGATCAGTCTGCGGTTGAGTCCGCAGGCCGTCGTGTTGGCCGGGTGCGCCGCGATGACCGGCTTCCTCTTCCTCGCGGCCGTCCCGGTGTTGGCGCCGTACGCCTATCTGGGTGTCGGACTCGCCATCGCCCCGATCTTCCCGACCGGCCTGGCCTGGCTCGCCGCCCGGGTTCCGGGCTCGGCGAGCGCCGCCGCATGGATGATCGCGGCCTCGATGATCGGCGGCATCGCCTTCCCGCCGCTGCTCGGCGGGGTCTTCGAGGTCACGTCCTCGGCGGGCTCCATTCCGCTGTTGCTGGGAGCCCTGTCGGTGCTGTGCCTGGTGGCCGCGGTGGGCTGCGCCCGGATCGGGCGGCCGGTCGGCGCCGGTCGCGGCTGAGCGCCGAGCGGGGTCGCCGAGCGGGCGCGGCGCGAAGCCACCGAGGGGGGCCGCCGAGGGAGGGGTTACCGGGCGGGGTTGCCCGGCGTACGCGGGCCCGCCGGGTCCGGCACATCCGCCGAGTCACCGAGGCGTCGCGTGGTGCCGACGTCGTACGTACCGTCGGGTGCAACGGTCCGCCGACGTCCGACCGGGTCGGAGGTCGGCGGACCGGAACCGGATCTCGCCGCGGCGCGGGACACGTCCGGGGTGGCGGCCGGTCGGCGCGCGGGTGTCACGCCTGCTTGGCCTCGATCTCCAGGACGATGGTGATCTTGTCGCCCACGGCCGCGCCCGCGGGGCCGCCGGTGACGCCGAAGTCGCCGCGGCTGATCTCGGTGGTGGCGGTGAAGCCCGCGACCGGGCTGCCGTCGAAGCCGGTACCGAAGCCGTTGACCTCGAGTTCGAGGGTGACCTGCTTGGTCACGCCGCGCAGCGTGAGGTCGCCGTCGACCTGGTAGACCACGGAGGACTCGGCGCGGATACCGGTGGACACGAAGGTCAGGCTCGGGAACTCGTCGGTGTTGAGGAAGTCCTCGTTGCGGATGTGGTCGTCCCGCATCTTGTTGTTGCTGTTGACCGAGGCGGTCTCGATGGTGGCGGTGACCGACGACTCGAGCGGGTTCTCGGCGGTGACGATCGAGCCCTCGAAGGTGTCGAAGCGCCCGCGCACCTTGGCCACGCCCAGGTGGCGTACGGAGAACGAGACGTCCGAGTGGACCGGGTCGATGGCCCAGGTGCCCGCGATGTAGCCGGGAACGGTCTCGACGGAGGTGGTCATGGGAGCTCCTTATGGTGCACTGCGACGGGATGCGTCGATCGGCCGCCACAGGCCGCGGCGGTTTAGTTGAACGCTCAGAAACATAACACCCACAAGTTGAGTCTTCAACAAGATCTATGCTGTTTCCATGAACGACGACGATCGGCTGACCGCCTCGGAGCACGAGATCTGGCGCTCGTACTTCACCGGGACCAGGGAACTCGCGGCCCATCTGGACCGGCGGATGCGCCGCGAGGCAGGCATGCCGATGACGTATTTCGAGATCCTGGGCCTGCTCGCGGAGTCGCCGAATCGGAGCCTGCGGATGAGCGAGTTGGCCGCGGCGTCGTTGTCGTCGACCAGCCGGGTCTCGCACGCGGTGACCGCCCTGGAGAAGTCGGGATGGGTCTCCCGCCGCCCGGTCGAGGGGGATCGGCGCGGCTGGGTCGCGCGCCTGACCGACGCGGGCCTGACCGCCCTCGGCGCCGCCGAGCCGACCCATGCCGCGACGGTGCGACAACACCTGTTCGACGTGCTGACGCCGACCCAGGTGGCCGCGCTGGCCGAGATCGGCCGGGCCATCCAGGACGGCCTGGGCGTGGTCTGCGCGAGCGTGCGGGCCGCGGCCGCGGGCGCGGGCGCCGACGACGAGGACGCGGACGGGACGAAGACGGAGGAGATCGATACCGGGATGGACTGTCCACTCGATGGACTCGACGGGACCGCGTGTGCGGGAGAAGGCGGAGCCGGCCGTTAGGCGGCCCGCCGCTCCGCCCGTCCTCGCCTAGACCTCGTTCCGGCCGGTGGGCCGGGTGCCGATCACGACCGTGGCGTACCACTCCTCGGACTCCACGACCCGCGGGATCAGGCCCGCGCGACGGAAGACCTCGACGGCCTGCGGGGCCTGCCGTTCGCTCGTCTCGACCAGCAACCGGCCGCCCGGGGCGAGCCAGTCCGGGGCCGCCGCGGTGACCCGGCGCTGCACGTCCAGGCCGTCCGTGCCGCCGTCCAGCGCCACCCGGGGCTCGTGGATCCGGGCCTCCGAGGGCAGCAGTTGCAACTCATCGGTCGGTACGTAGGGCGTGTTCGCGACCAGGACGTCGATCCGCCCGCGCAGCGTCGCCGGCAGCGGTGCGAAGAGGTCGCCCTCGAAGACCCGGTCGGCGGCGATGTTGCGCCGAGCACACCGCACCGCCGCCGGGTCGATGTCGGCGGCGTACACCTCGACTTTGTCCACCGCCGCCACCAGGGCCGCGCCCAGCGCGCCCGAGCCACAGCACAGGTCGACCACCACGGCGCCGGGACGGGCCAGCGTGACGGCCTGGTCCACCAGGAACTCGGTACGCCTGCGCGGGACGAAGACCCCGGGGTCGACGACGATCCGCAGACCCCGGAACTGGGCCCAGCCGAGTACGTGTTCGAGCGGAAGGCCGGCGACGCGGCGATCCACCATGACCGCCAGTTCGGCCGGCGAGGCCGCCGCGGCGACCAACAGTTCGGCCTCGTCCTCGGCGAATACGCAACCGGCGGTACGAAGTCTGGTGACGATCACGGATGTGGGCCACGGTGACGCGGAAACCGACATGAGAGCCTTTCGGGATGCCGAAGGGTGCTCTCGAGGACTCACCTATGCCAGGTGGACCGCACGGTCGTGGAAGGAGAGCACCCGACCTGATACAGCGGTAATCGGTGCCACCTCCTCGAAACTCGGATCCGGTTTGCCCACGGTTGGGCGCGGCGGCCACACTACCGGACGCGAACCCCGCCGCACGCCGGGGTCGCGTCACCCGCGCCCGTTCCCGCGGTTCACGCCGGAGGGCGCGCCGTACGCGAGGGTCGCGTGTCCGCACCCGCAGCGCGCCGGTCCACGGCGACCAGGATCAGAGGCCGGCCAGGACGAGCGCGGCGGTGCCCGGAAAGCCCGCCGGGTAGCCCGCACCGCCGATCAGCGCACCGAACCCGACCGCGCCGATGCCCATGCCCGCGTCGAACGCGAGATTCCACAGCGCGCTGACCCGGCCGAACTCGTGTGGTGCGACCCGCTCGAACATCAGCGACTGGGTCACGTTCCGGGCGGTGCCGAAACCGGTCCCGAAAAACGCCGCGCCGATCAGCACGGTGACCGGCTCGTCCGGGCGGGCCAACAGCCCGCTACCCAGCGCGGTCGCCGCGATCGACGGCGCGAACAACCGGGCGTGCCGGTGCCGATCACCGAACCACCCGGCTCACCAACGGGCCGCCGGTGTGGTCCCGGATTGCGTCGACAGCGCGAGCGTGAACCAAGGAAAGCCGATCCGAGGACACCGCCGGCGGCAGGAACGTGCGGATCACGCCCGCCACGAACGTGCAGGCAGCGAAGACCACCGCCGGCCGGGCGAGCACACCGGTACCCAGGCCGGCCAACACGCCGCCCCGGTTCGTCGAGGCCGCCGGTCGGTTCGTTCGGCAGCACGATCGCGGTGCCGAACGCGCCGAGCGCGCACGCCGTCGAGAGCGCGAACACCGCGGTGATCCCCAGGTGTTCGCTCATCCACCGAGCCGGCAAAAGGCCCAGGACCGCCGGAACGCCGACCACCGCGCCGTACAGCCCGCGCCCCTCGCCGCGCCGTTCCGGTGGCACCGCCCTAGGGCCACCGGTGTCCTGCCGCGCCGCCGTCCCAGCCCCGGGGGCGACCGCGTGAATCGAGGAGGTTTGCGACGTACTCCGGGACGTGCAGCCCGCCGCCGGTCGCCCGGCCGCGCCCGGAGCCCTGGCGGCGGCCGACGCACCGGATGTTCTCCCAGGCCCAGGCCTCCGTGCCGGCCATGCGATGGTGCATCGCGGACACGCAACGCCCCAGCACCAGTTCGGTCCTCGGGTCGGCCGCCGCCGCGCCGCGCCCGCCCTGCAGGGCGCGCCGCGCGGCCATGAAGTCGGCCACCCGATCCTGGATCCGCGCGGCCACCGCCGCCTCCGCGTGCTCGCGGCCGACGTGCTCGACGTAGGCCAGCACGCCGACCAGGTCGGCGGGCGGGTCGGTGCCGACGCCGTCCCGGGATGCGTAGTAGTCGCCGGTCCAAGAGACCACGTCCGCTTGGGCGTTGCGGACGTCGTCGTAGGCGGCGCCGTCCCGAATCGCCGCCGGGAGTTCGCCGCCCGCGAGGTACTCGTCGAGCAGCAGGCATGGGAACTGCCCGCTGGCGACCCGTCGATACCGGATGTAGGCGTCCACGCCGCAGGAGAGTTCCCGGGTCGCCGGATGGGACGTGTTCGCCGACCGGCGCGCCACCCGGTGCAGCGTTTCCACGCCCTCGACGACGAATTGCTCGCGCCACTTCGTGCTCATGGCCGGATACACCCGCTCCAGGATGTCCGCCAGGGCGTGCGCCATCGCGCCGGCGCCGGGTTCGGCCCGCCCGGTGCGGTACACCGATTCGATCTGATCGATCAGGTGCTCCTCCGTGGGCGCGGTGTGCTCCTCGGGTTCGGCGTAGCGGTCGTGGGCGAGGAACTGCCATGCGATGAACTGCGCGTACAGGCACAGCAGTTCCGGAGCGGCGTCGGGGTGGGTATAGGCGGCGAGATCGGTGAGTCGTGCTTCGACCAGTCGCTTCTCGATGCCCGGGCCGTCGAGCAGGTGGTGCCGTCGGGCCCAGTCGAACAGCCCGCATTCCGCGTCGGGCGCGTGCGGATTGCGGTCGAGGGCGAACGGCAGCGGTATTCGCGGGGGATGTGCCTCGACCATGGGGGGACTCCATTCGTCGTCGAAGGGTGGTGCGGCCAAGGGGTTTCCGCGTACCGCGGACCTTCCCGGCCACCACCGGCTCCCGAACGCGACGATGCCGGCGTCAGGGGCGCGGCACAGCGATATCGCCCGTTTCCACCGCAGGACGAATGTGGATCTGCTATGGATCGTCCCCATGCCCGTGCCCCGACGGGGGCACGGGCGCGGCGCTCACGTCGGCAGCAACGCCCCTACCAGTTCGGCGAATTGCTCCGGGGTGATGATCTCGACGCCGAGCTTTTCCGCCTTGGCCCGCTTGGAGCCCGCCTTGTCCCCCGCGACGACCAGGGAGGTCTTGGCGGACACGCCGGAGGACGCGGTGCCGCCGGCGCGCTCGATCAGTTCGTTCATCTCGTTCCGGGACAGCGTCGCCAGCGCGCCGGTCATCGAACCGGTCACCACGACCGATTTCCCGGTGAGCGGGCCCGCCTCGATCGGGCCCACCGCGCCGCCCTGCTCGGCCTCGGTCGAGCTCTCGGCCGCGACCGGTCGCCCACCGGGCTCGGTCATGTTCACCCCGGCGGCGACCAACTTGTCGATCACGTCGGCCAGTTCGGCCAGCTCGGCGACGATCACCGCCGCCTTGCCGGGACCGATCCCCTCGACCTGTGCCATCGTCTCCACGTCCGCCGCCCGGATCGCGTCCATCGTGCCGAAGTGCCGAGCGATCCGCCGCGACATCGACCGCCCGGTCTGCCGCACGCCCAGCGCGCACAACACCCGGCTGAGCGGCTTGACCCGAGCCTCCTCGATGCCGGCCAGCAGCTTGTCGGCGATCTTGTCCACCCGGTCCAGCGCCAGGAACTGTTCGCGGGTCAGGGTGAACAGGTCGGCCATGTCGACGACCGCGCCGGAGGCGACGAGTTGCCCGACGATCCGGCCGCCGATGCCCTCGATGTCGAGCTGGTCGCGGCCCACCGCGTACAGGATCCCGGCCTGGAGACCGCACGCGCGGCCCTGCGCGCACCGCCAGCGCTGCTGCGAGGTGTCCAACTCGCCGCCGCACTGCGGGCAGGCGGTGGGGAACTCGATCGGCGTCTCGTCCCCGGTGCGCACGTGCACCAGCGGGGCCTCCACCCGGGGGATGATGTCGCCCGCCTTGTAGACACTGACCTGGTCGCCGATCATCAGCCCGCGTCGTTCGATGTCGGCCGGGTTGTGCAGCGTGGCGAAGCCGACGATGCTGCCGTCGATCTCGATCGGGTCCAGGATCGCGCGCGGCGCGATCACCCCGGTCCGACCGACCGCCCAGTCCACGCCGACGAGCCGGGTGATCTTGTGCACGGCGGCGAGTTTGTACGCGATCGCCCAGCGCGGCGCGCGCGACCCGTTGCCCGCGTCGGCCTGGTCCTGCGCGCTGTCGGCCTTGATCACCACGCCGTCGATGCCGAACGGCAGGTCGGCGCGCGACCCGGCGATCTCGTCGACGGCGGCCTGCACCTCCTCGACGCTCGCGCACACCCGCAGCCGCGCTGAGGTCCGCCCGGTGGTGAGCACGCCGAGCGCCTCGACCCGGGCCATCACCGCGGAGTGGTCGGCGGTGCGCAACTCCTCGGCGAACGCGCTCTCGTCGTCGGCGAGCGGCAGTGCGACGTAGCCGAAGAAGGTCATCGGAATCACGTATGGCCGGTCCTTGGCGCGCAGCGTGCCGGCCGCGCCGCCGCGCGGGTTGGCGAACACCGTCGCGCCGTGTTCCCGGCGGATCTCGTTGGCCGCCTCGAACTGCTCCGCGGTGAGCAGGACCTCGCCGCGCACCTCGATCGAGACCGGCTCGGTCAGCCGATCCGGCAGGCCGACGACGGTGCCGATCGCGTGCGAGACGTCCTCCCCGGCGACGCCGTCGCCGCGTGTGACCAGCCGCTCCAGCCGACCCTCGCGGTAGCGCACCGCGACCGCGAGGCCGTCCATCTTCGGCTCCACCGTCAGCGCCGCGACCGGCCGCTTGATCCGTCGCTCCAGCGAGGCGGCCCACGCGGTCAGGCCCTCGGGATCGAACACGTTGTCCAGGCTGAGCATCGGCACCGTGTGCGGCACGTCGCCGCCGGACAGCGCGCCCGCCGCGACCTTGCCCACCGGCGACTCGGCGAGCACCCGGTCGGGGTGCTCGCGCTCGTACACGCCGATCCCGCGCAGCAGGCTGTCGTACGTGTCGTCGTCGACGGTGGACTCGGCGCCGCCGTAGTAGGCCCGCGCGGCGGCGGTCACGGCCTCGACGGCCTGGGCATACGCGTCGAAGTCGGCGAGAACGGCGGCCGGCGCCGGGGTGTCGGTCATGCGCACATACTCTCGAACCGGACCGACATCGGCCGGATGGCGCGGTTGCGAAACCCGGCCGTCCGGCCGGCGCCCGCGCCGGACCGCCGACCGCCTCACCCGCGCCCCTCACGCCCCCTGGACCACCGGCCAGGGGTGCGCCCGCAGCCCCGCCGCCAACGTCAGGGTGACCGTGATCGACGCGCCGGCCAGCACGGTGATCGCCGTGGTCGGCGACGTCACCTGGGCGATCCCGCCCGCGATCGAGGCGCCGATCCCCTGCATCGCGACCATTCCCGACGAGTGCAGTCCCAACGCCTGGCCGCTCAACTCGTCCGGCGTCATCGCCATCAGGCGTTCCTGGAACAGCAGGCTCGCCGAATACCCGATCGACGCGAGCGCGACCACGGCCGCCGCGAGCGGAAGCGGCGGGTGCGCCGCGAACAGCAGGTACGGCGTGGCCAGCAGCAGCAACATCGGCGGCCCGAGCCGGCGCCGCCACGGTCCCGGGACGAAGCGACCGCCCAGCACGTCCCCGGCGAGCATCCCCAGCGCCGCGAACGCGAACAGCAGGCCCGCGTGGTCGGGCGCGAGCGGGATGAACAACGACTCGCAGCCGACGATCAGGCCGTTGGGCACCCACAGGGCGAGATACACGTACCGGCGCGGCTTGACCGACCACAGCAGCGTGTTGTTGCGCCAGGTCTCGGCCGGCGACGGCCGTCCGGCCGCGCGCGGCGGTCGCCGGGCCAGGCCGAACCGGGCCACCACGGCGGCGAGCAGGTACAACCCGGCGGCCACCACGAGCGTGCCGCGCGCGGTCAGCGCGCCGACCAGGACCGCGCCGAGCGAGAAGCCGACGATCTGAAGCGTCCCGTTGCTCATGTTGAGCACCGATCGCCCAAGCAGAAACCCGTCCCTGGGCAGGATCTCGTTGAGCAGGCCGTAGCGCACGCCGCCGCCCACCGCGGCCACCGCGCCCTCGGCCAACACGATGACGAACACCGCCCACAGCGGCAGCTCGGGGATCGCCAGTGCGGCGGTGCCCGACGCGAAGATCAGTCCGATCACCGTCATCGCGGCCCGCGGCGGCAACCGGTCCGCCGCCGACATCAGCGTCGTCGCCCCGATCACCTGCGCGAGCGAGCCGCCGAACATCCCCAGCGCGGCCAGCAACGGCGAGCCGGTCCGGTCGTAGACGAGCGTGCCCAGGGCCAGTGCGCTCACCGTCGTGGCCGCGACGTGCGCGGAGGAGACGGCGAACAGCGGGGTGTACTCCGGCGCTTCGAACAACTCTCGATAGGTGCGCATGGCGAGAGCCTCCGGCCCGACGGGCGGCGGACGTTAGTGTTTCGCCGGGAGGCGAAACCATGGGGTGGTGGCAGGTCGACGCGGACACCCTCGCGGGCAGCCGCTTCACGGTGTCGCCACTGGCCGAGGTCACCGCGACGCTGAAGACCCTGGAACGGGGGTCGGCCGCGCATCCGGGCGAGCGGGTCTGGCTGAACGCGCACCTGCCCGCCTATCGCGCCCGGCTGGCCGGGGACCCGATCACGGCATCGTTGTTGCGGATCGGCTTCGGCGGCACCTGGAACGCGGACTTCCTCACGCCGCCGCCCCCGTGTGCGGGGGAGCGGGCCTTCGTCGCGCAACCCGCCCTCGCCGCGGGATCGGCCTTCGCCGCGGAACTGGCCGGGATCCGCGGCACGTCCGGCGCCGCGGCCCGGGCGGACCTGGAGGTGTCGATGGGCGGCCCGCTACCCGCCGCCCTGCACCGATCCGACCTCGCCGAACGCGCCGCGGACATCCTGGACTGGGTCTGGGCCCGGGTGGTCCGGCCGGACTGGCCACGCCGGCGACGGATCATCGAGGCCGACATCGTCGCGCGTACCGGCCAACTGAGCCGAGGCGGCTGGGCGGCGGCCCTGGACGAGCTGCGCCCGGGCATGCGCTGGCTGGGCGCGAGCCGGTTGCGCATCAACGCGTACGACTACCCGCCCCGCGAACTCGGCGGCGCCCGCCTGTCGTTCGTGCCGGTCACCGCCGGGCGCGGCTGGGTGGCCTGGGCGGAGGCCCGCCACTACGCGGTGATCTACCCCTGCTCGGGCACGCTGGCCGATCCCCACCACAGCGCCGTCCCCGACTCGCTGGCCCGCCTGCTTGGCCCGGCCCGCGCCGGCGTGCTGATCCGCCTGGACACCCCCAAGAGCACCACCCAACTGGTCGCGCTCACCGGCCAGGGCCTGGGCTCCGTGGGCCGCCACCTCAAAGTCCTCCTGGACGCCCACCTCATCCTCCGCCGCCGCTCCGGCCGCTCCGTCCTGTACTACCGCTCACCGGCGGGCGAGTCCCTGATCACCGCCCAGACACCGACCGAGAGCGCGCTTCAGAACCACTGTGACCAGCCGAAGGTGAAGCGATAGGCCCGGCGCCCCGCCTCCGCTCCCCGGATGCCTCGGACGAGCATCACCGTCAGCGTCAGCACGAACAGCGTGGCGAAGGCGGCGACCACCAGGGCCCCGACGACGAGGCCACCGAGGAAGGCCGCGACCACACCGGCCACGAGTACCAGGCCCAGGCCGAAGTGCGCGTCGCGCGTGTCGGCGCGGAAGACCTCGCGCAACGCACCGCGCGACGCCCGCATGTCCCGGTCGTACCGCTCCCGCGCCGCCACCGGGTCGGCCTCGGGTCCCTCGGGCCACTGCTGCCGCATCGCGTCGTCCCCCGGCTCGACTGAACCGAAGCCTACGACGACCTTCCCGCCGAGGCGAGGCCCGAACCGCGGACCGCCGCCCGCGCGATGGCGCGCGGGGCCGTACCGGATGGGCCACCATGACCGGATGAGGACCGAACCCGTCACGCCGTTGTCGCCGCGCGGCATCCCGCACGTGCTGCTCACCCAGCGCTGGAGCGAACTCACCTTCGTGCACTGGGCCGTGCCGCCCGAGGCGGTCGCCCCGCTGCTTCCGGAGGGAACCCGGCCGGATGTCCTGGACGGCGTGACCTATGTCGGCCTCGTACCGTTTCGCATGGTGGGCGTCGGCTTCCTGCGGCTGCCGGGCGTGCCGTGGCTGGGCACCTTCCCGGAGACCAACGTGCGGCTGTACTCGGTGGACAGGGCCGGCCGGCGCGGCGTCGTGTTCCGCTCGCTGGAGGCCGCCCGCCTGGTGCCGGTCCTGACCGCCAGGGCCACCCTGCGCCTGCCCTACCGATGGGCCCGGATGCGGATCGACCACACCGGGGACCGGGTGCGCTACACGACCCGGCGACATCGCCCGGAGGGCGCGCCGAGAGGCGGCACGGTCGAGGTCCGGGTCGGCGCACCGGTGAGCGACCCCAGCCCGCTCGAACACTTCGTCACCGCCCGCTGGGGCCTGCACACCCGAGTCGCCGGACGCACCCTCTACCTGCCCAACGCACACCCGCGATGGCCGCTCCACCGCGCCGAGTTGCTGCATCTCGACGACGACCTGGTCGCGGCCGCCGGCCTGCCGCAGGTCGGCGGCAAGCCGGACAGCGTGCTCTACTCACCCGGCGTCCCGGTCCGCTTCGGCCCACCCCTCCCGGTCGACGACGAACCCCGTGGGCAGCCCGGCTGAGACGCTCCCGGGACCGGCCGACGACCGGCGGCGCGCACGATCGCGATCACCGCTGGTCGGCTGCCGGTCACCTCGGACGCCGGTGACCCCGGGCCCGGCATCGACCCCCGCACACGGTCGGCACCACCGGCCACACGGTCACACCCCACCTCGACACTCCACTCTGGCCGGGACACGCCGGAGTGCGGACGAACAACGCGAACGGATCGCTCATACGATCGATCCCCCGAGGCACCGACCCCACGTCGGTCGCCTCCGAGCCGCCGACCCCACGTCGGCCGCCCCACCGCCCCCACCCCACGAACCCGGCGTCCCACGCCACGAACTCGTCGCGCCCCACCACGGTCGCGACGACCCGGGCGCGGACTACCCGGCCATCCCCTTCCGCAGTCGGTCCACGTCCTCGATGTCCTTGGCCCGACGCGGACGATGCGGCATCCACGTGGGCGTCATCAGCTTTATCTCTATTTGCGCCTCGGGCGAGATGATCGGACAGGACAGCCCGGCCAACTTGCCCGGCGGGCCGTCCAGCATTCCCTCCGGCCACCGGGAGCCCGCCCACGGTCCGCCGGCCACGATCACGTGACCGTCGGGATCGCGGGCCAGGAAGGCGAATCCCAACTCCACGGCCCCCGTCGTGTAATCGAGTTGTTGCTCGGCGGGAGCACGAGGCAGGCGAACGAATCCACGCGCGGAGAACGCGGCGGTGAGAGCCGGGGCGTCCTGGGCCCACGCGAACCAGTCCACGTCCGCGTGCTCCCGGGTTATCCGGCCCAGGAAGAAGTCCATCGCCCATCCGCCACGCAACCAGACCTCTATACCCAACTCCCGGGCCAGGTCCTGGATTTCGACGATCAGTGCGAGTTGCCGGTCGGCATCCGACGACACAGTCATAGGTTTACCGTAGGGCTCCCGCCCCCGGCGCCGGCACGGTCCGCCCACGACGTCATCCACCCGTGACCGAAAACGACCCTAGGCCGACCCCGAGTCGAACAGCGGCCTCATCGCCCCCCGGCCGGCCCGCGCGGATCGATCGGGGCCAGGACCCCGAGCCGGTCCTCGATCGCCTGTGCGGCGAGCAGGCACAGGTCCTCCCGAAACGCGCGCCCGACGATCTGCACGCCGGTCGGGAGCCCGTCGACCACCCCGGTCGGCACGGCCACGCCGGGCACGCCCACGAAGCTGGTTGCCGTACACAGCCGCATCCCCGAGGCGACCCGGTCCCGCCCGGCCCGATCGCGCGACTCCAGTCCCGGTTCGACCGGCGGCTCGGTGAACGAGGGGCCGAGCAACAGCGGGTACTCGTCCAGGAATTCGGCCCACGAGCGGCGGATGTTCAGCCAGGTTCCGCTCAGCCGCACCAACTCGTCCGCGCCGACCGGCGGGGTCTGCTCCATCGCCATCGCGATATACCGATCGCCGCCCTCGCCGAGCAGCGTGCGCACCATCGGCCAGGTCGGCGCGAACTCGGTCACGGTGATCCGGCCGTACGCCTCCAATGCCTCGTCCAGCCTCGGCACATCCGCCACTTCGCGTACGTCGTACCCGGCGTCGCGCAGCGCGACGGCGGCGGTCTCCACGGCCGCGCGCACCGTCGGATGCACCCCGTGCCCGCCCGGATCGCTCACCACCGCGACCTTGATGGGACCGGGGAGCGGTTCGCCGTACGCCGGCACCGGCATCGCCCGCGGATCGCGCGGATCGGCCCCGACCAGCACCTCGTACACCAGCCGCAGATCGCCCACGGTGCGCGCGAGCGGGCCGTCGGTGACCAGCAGTTGAGACGCCGGGCCCGGGTCGTCCGGGCCGAACGCGCGATGGTCCGCGGCGAATCGGCCGGTGGACGGCTTGAGCGCGGCCACGCCGCAGAACTGGGCAGGCACCCGCAGCGACCCGCCCGAGTCGTTGCCGAGTCCGAGCGCGGCCATGCCGGTGGCCACCGCCACCGCGTCGCCGCCGCTGGTGCCGCCCGGCGTGCGGTCGCGATCCCAGGGGTTGACCGTGTCGCCGAACAACTCGCTGCGCGTGTGCATCCCGGCCAGGATCAGCGTCGGAATGTTGGCGTGTCCGATCGGGATGGCGCCGGCCGCACGCAGCCGGGCCACCGGCGGCGCGTCGGACGGCGCCACCAGGTCGCGAAAGCGCGGCACGCCGAATGTGGTCGGCACACCCTCGACGGCGGTGGTCTCCTTGACCGTGAACGGCACGCCCGCCAGCGGACCCGGCGTCGCACCGGCGGCCCGCCGGCGGTCCGTGCGCGCCGCGGCCTCTCGGGCGCGCTCGGCCATGACCTGGGTGACCGCGTTCACCTGCGGATTCACCTCGGCGATGCGCTCCAGATGGCTGTCCACCACCTCGATGGCCGAGACCTCCCCATCGCGCACCGCCGCCGCCAACGCGGCGGCGGACATCCTCCACAGGGCCTCCCGCATGGTGCGCACTCCTTTCCGTCCACGTTCCGATGCACTTGCATCGGAACTGTAACCCGGGAATCGATACGAGCGCATCGGATAAAGTCACCGGCACGAACGAGCGTCGCGCGCGGCCGGCCGCGAACGGGCGACGCGCCGACCGCGAATCGGCGGCGCGTGGTCGCGAACGAGTCGACCGGACCGTGCACGAGCGCGCCGGGATACGGAAAGGCAACCGGACATGCCCAAACAGGTGGACCACGCGAGCCGCCGCAGGCAGATCGCGGAGGCCGTGTGCTCCCTCGCCGACGAACGCGGCCTGGAAGGGGTGACCCTGCGCGACGTCGCCGCCCGGGCGCAGGTGTCGATGGGCGCCGTCCAGCGCTGCTTCGCCACCAAGGAGGAGATGCTGGTGTTCGCGCTCGGGCAGATCGGCGAACGCATCGACGAACGCGTCCGGGCCCGACTGGTCGCCGGCCCGGCCCAGTCGGCCCGCTCCGAACTGGGCCACGCGGTCACCGAGATCGCGCTGCTCGACGAGGAGCACCGGGCCGAGGCCAGGGTCTGGCTGGCCTTCGTCGCCCAGGCGGCCGTCAGCGACGCGCTCGCCGGACCGCTGACGGCGAGTTACGCGGCGCTCCACGCGGCATTCACCCACCTCGTCACGGCAGCCGCCGCCGACCACACCCCCGCCGCCGACCACGCCGCCGGAGCCGATGTCGCCGACCGCGCCGCACCGCTGGACGCACAGGGCGAGGCCCGCACCCTGCTCGCCCTCGCGGACGGGCTCACCACCCACGTCCTGATCGGTCACCTCACCCCGGAGCAGGCTCGGGAGGTCCTGCACACCCACCTGGAAAACCTCTGGCACCGCCCGCCCGGGACCGGCTGAGTCACCGTCGCGACCCCTGCTTCGCTCGCTACTCCCGACCGGCTTCACAGGAGAGCCCGTGCGTGCGCCGATACGCGCTCAGCTCCGCCGCCGTGGGCGGGTTCGCGCCCGCTCGGGAGCAGGTGAGGGCAGCAACCACCGACGCGTCCGCGAGCAGCGTGCCGAGCGTCGTCGGGTCGAGGTCGCGAATGCCGGCGGGGTCCAGGAGATTCCGGCGACGCAGCGCGTCCAGGAGGCCGGCCGTGTACGCGTCGCCCGCGCCGACCGTGTCCACCACCCGCACCGGTCGGGCCGGCGCCGTCGCATGACCCGCCCGGCATGCCCCGTACGAGCCCTCGGCACCGCGCGTGACCACCACCAGGCTCGGACCCAGTGCCCGCCAGGCATCCGCCGCCGCGACGAAGTCCCGCCCCGGGTATAGCCATTCGAGGTCTTCGTCGCTGACCTTGACCACATCCGACAGGGCCACCAACGACTCGATCCGGGTCCGGGTCCGCTCCCGATCGCCCATCAGGGACGGCCGGCAGTTCGGGTCGTAGGAGACCACCGTCGTCCCGCTCGCGTGCTCGGCCGCCAGCACACGCCGCACGGCGTCCGCGCCGGGAGCGAGCGTCGCCGCGATCGAACCGGTGTGTACGCACCGGGTCGTGGCCGGAACGCGGATCGGCTCCGGCAGCTCCCAGGCGATGTCGAAGGTGTAGGTGGCCGCACCCGCCGCGTCCAGATCGGCGCGCGCCACGCTCGTTCGACCCGCGTGCGCGCTGCCGGGCGCGACCTCGACCGTGCTCGCGGCCAGGTGCGCGGCGATCAACGCGCCGTGCGGGTCCCTCCCGTGGCGGGTGATCAGGTGGACCGGCACGCCGAGCCGGCTCAGACCCACCGCGACGTTGGCCGGACTGCCCCCGGGGTGGGCGAGCGGTTCGCCGCCCCGCACGGACACGAGGTCGATCAGCGCCTCGCCGATCACGGTGATCACGGGTGGGTCCTCCCGGCTGAGCCGTCGTTGCGGTGGGTGACCCGACGACCGGCCCCGACCGGCCGGGCCTGGGGGGACGTGCGGCCGGTCACGGACCGACCTCGCCGGAGCCGCGGGGGATCAGGCGGGTGCGCATGTGGATGTGTTGTACCGGCGTCGCGTCGCCCGCCAGCCGGCGGAACAGCAGGTGCGCGGCGGCCTGACCGATGCCGAACGGGTCCTGGGCGACCACCGTCACGGCGGGCACGAGCATGTCGGCGAGTTCGAAGTCGTCGAAACCGACCAGGGCGGGTTGCACCGGGGACCGGCGGATCTCCCGCACGGTCTCCACCGTGAAACGGCTGTTACCGCAGAAGACCGCCGTGGCCGGATCCGCGCCGCCGAGCATCGCGCGCAACCACACGCGTAGTTCCGCACCGTACGGCGGCCCGTTGTAGACCAGACGCGGATCGAGTTCGACGCCCGCCTCGGTCAACGCCTCGCGGTAGCCGCGCAGTCGTTCGTGCGCGGTGAAGATCTCCAGGCGGTCGCCGATGAACGCGATCCGCCGATGGCCGTGCCGGATCAGGTGCTCGACGCCGTTCCGGGCACCGCCGACGTTGTCGACCAGTACGGTGTCCGCCTCGATGTCGCCCGGCGGGCGGTCGACGAAGACGCACACCATCCCGGCCTCGATCTCCGGCAACAGGTAGGTGTGGCTGCCGCTGGCCGGAACCACGATCAGTCCGTCCACGCGGCGCGCGCACAGGGCCAGCACGAGATCGCGCTCCTTGTCGGGATCCTCCGCGGACGACGCGCTGAACAACACCGTGCCGTGCTGGTGTGCGATGTCCTGGATGGACCGGGTCAGCGCGGAGGAGAACGGGTCCGCGGCGTCCTCCAGGACCAGGCCGATGCTGGAGGTGTGTCCCGAGCGGAGCTGCGCCGCGCTGTCGTTGCGGCGGAATCCGGTCTGCGCGACAGCCGCCCACACCGCCTGCTGCTTCACGGCGCTGACGTTCGGCTCACCGTTGATCACTCGCGAGACGGTCTTGATGCCGACGCCGGCGATGGCGGCCACGTCCTTCATCGTGGAGCGACCGCGCCCGCGCGGTCGCTCCGGTGTCGTGGGGCCGGCCATCGGGGGTCCTACCTTTCGAGCGGCCGGGCTCGTGCCCGGCACCCATGGTGCGTAGCTCGTGGGACGTGGAAAGCGGGGGAGCGGGAAACGGGGTATCGGGGTCGGGCGGCGGGCGATGAAGGTGGTCGTCGGATCAGCGGGTGGCTCGGCGCAGTGCCTCGGCGATGGTCGGAGCGGACCGCAGCCGAGGCAGCAGGGTGGCCTGGACCGCGTGGTACGCGTCGGGTTTCCCCTGCCAGACGGTGGCCGAGGGCCGCGTGTCGGCGTCGAGTTCGTGATGCCAGCTGCCGTGCTCGCGGTCCAGGAACACGGCGTCGGCATGCTCCCACCACGCTCGGTACCAGTCATCGTAGTCGGCGACCCCGGTGGCCCGACGCAGTGCCGCCGCGGCCGTGATGGCCTCGGCCAGGACCCAGTGCATGCGGGTACGGACGACCGGTTGCCCGGCCCAGTCGAGCGTGTACACGAACCCGGGCCGACCGTCCGCGTGTCCGCCCTCGCGTACCGCGGCGGCGAACAGGTCGACCGCGTCGGCGCGCAGCCACCCGGGCGGATCCGGCAGCGAGTCGGCCAGGGAGAGCAGCAGCCGGGACCACTCGAACCAGTGCCCGACGGTCGCGCCGTAGGGGCGGAACGGGTCGGCGGGGCGCTCGCGGTGGTACTCGCGGCGCGGTGTCCAATCCGGGTCGAAGTGTTCGATCAGCCGCCATCGGTTGGCGCGGGCGTGGTCGTGGACGACGCGTTCGGCGATGCGCAGGGCGCGGGTACGCCACTTGTGTTCCCCGGTGGCGTCGGCGGCGGCCAGGAACGCCTCGACGGCGTGCATGTTGCTGTTGGCGCCCCGGTACGGCTCGCCGGTGGTCCAGGTGCGATCCCAGGATTCGGCGCAGGCACCCCGGTCGGCCTCCCAGAATCGGAGTTCGACGAGGTCCAGGGCCTCGGCGAGCAGGGCGGACGCGTCCCGGTGGCCGGCGGCAGACGCGCTCGCGGCGGCCAGGACGACGAACGCGTGGTCGTACATGCGCTTGCCGTCGAGGCGTTCGGCGTCGAGTACGGGTCGCCCGGATCGGGTCACCACCGGATGCCAGCCGCCGTGCTCGTGGTCGTGCAGCAGCTCGGTCAACGCGGCGAGACCGTGCGCCACCAGGCCCGCCGCCTCGCGGGCATCGACATCGCCGCCGCCGGCCGTCCCTCCCGGCGGGCCGTCCCCGAACGACCGCCCGCCGAACGGTCCCGACCCGAGAGGCCCGCTCACGAACCCATCCGCGGCGAACCCATCCGCCGCGAACCCATCCGCCGCGAACCTCTCGGCCGAAGGACCCGCGGCCACCCCGCCGGCCTCGCCCACGCCCGCCCCACCGTCCCGGCGAAGCTGCGCCAGCGCGAACACATGCGTCATCCGTGCCGTCACCCACGTGTGCACGACCCCGTCCGCCACCGGCCTGCCGACGTCGTCGAGCCACCCGAAGCCGCCTTCGGCCAGCCGCGAGCCCCGGGCGAATCGGATCAGTCGATCGCACTCCGCGTCGAGCCAGGCCACGTGTTCGGGGGAGTCCCCCAGGGGTTCAGCCGCCATATGCCGCACGCTCCCTCTGACATCGTTGTCAGACGGACCGTACTCGGCTCCCCGCAAGCTGTCGATACGCCACACCTCAACCAGCCCTCGATCAACCCCCAGCCATCGCACGAGCAGCCCATGGTGTGACCCATCTCGGGGGCAATCGCCGTAATCCCCAACAGAACAACGGGAGATGCGCGTCACATCCGAGGTTGCCGAAACTCTTGACACCTGCCGGTGGGGCCAGCACTGTACTGACACCGTTGTCAGACGGTGGATCGCACCAACTCCCCTCGCCCCCGTTCTGACACGCGTGCGAACTCGCGGCGCCCCCGGTCCCGGCCGAGACGGCTCGTGCGGAACAACCCGACAATCCGAAGGAGTTGGGCACGTGCAACCCCTGATCGAAGGCCGCGGCCTGGTCAAGCGGTACGGCCAGGTGCAGGCCCTGCGCGGCGCCGACTTCACCGTCTTCCCGGCCGAGGTCGTCGCGTTGATCGGTGACAACGGCGCGGGCAAGAGCACTCTGACCAAGGCGCTCGCCGGCACCGAACGTCCGGACGCCGGCCGGATTCTCTTCGAGGGCCGTCCGGTCACCATGCAACGACCAACGGACGCCCAGGAGTTGGGCATCGAGACGGTCTACCAGGACCTCGCCCTGGCGCCCGACCTGGACGGCCCGGCCAATCTCTTCCTCGGCCGCGAACTGCTGCGCAAGGGCCTGGCCGGACGTCTGGGCGTGCTGGACAAGGCCGCGATGCGCGCGCGAGCGGTCGAGGCGTTCGCCCGGCTCGGCGTCGAATTGCAGGACGTGGACGCCCCGATCGGGACACTCTCCGGCGGCCAGCGGCAGAGCGTGGCCATCGCCCGCGCGGTCGCCTGGGCGGACAAGGTGATCTTCATGGACGAGCCCACCGCGGCGCTCGGCGTTCTGCAGCGCGGCCGGGTGATGGACGTGATCCGCCGGGTCCGGGACAGCGGTATCGCGGTGGTGCTGATCAGCCACAACATGCCCGAGGTGCTGTCGGTCGCGGACCGCGTCGAGGTGTTGCGCCTGGGTCGTCGAGTGGCGAGCTTCACCGCGGCGGACACGACGGTGGAGGAACTCGTCGGCGCGATGACCGGCGCACTGGACGGACTCGATACGCAAGGAGCGCCGGTATGAACCTCGACAAGACGGCCACCCCACCGGGTCACCCGGAACCGGACAGGGACCGGCGCGACGAGCGGCCCGAGGCCCGGCCCGACCACCGACCCGAGGGCCGGGACGAGGGGCGGCCCGACGAACACGGCGAGGACGCCCCCCAGGGTCCGGGATCCGCGTTGCGCGCCGCGATCCGGCGCCGGTTCGCCCGCACCAACTCGTGGTGGACCTTCCTGGTCCTGATGGTGTTGGTGACCGCTTTCTCCATCATGCGGCCCGAGGAGTTCCCGACCACCTTCAACCTGCGCAACGTGGCCACCGACGCCGCGGTGCTGCTGATCGTCGGCGTCGGCATGACCTTCGTGATCATCATGGCCGGCATCGACCTCTCGGTCGGCTCGGTCCTGGTGTTCTCCGGCGTCGCGGCGGCCAAGACGATGACCGCCGTCGCCGGCGCGGACGCCGGCTGGGGCGCGATTCTGCTGGGCGTCCTCGCCGGTCTCGCCGCCGGCGCCGCCTGGGGTGCGTTCAACGGCTTCCTGATCGCCAAGGCCCGAGTGCCCGCGCTGATCGTCACGCTCGGCAGCCTGGGCATGGCGCTCGGCCTGGCCCAGGTGATGACGGAGGGTCAGGACGTCCGGGGCGTACCCACCCGATTCACCGACACGATCGGCAACGGCCGATTCCTGGGCATCCCCTGGCTGGTGGTGATCGCCCTGGTGGTCACCGCGCTCGGCGCGCTCACGCTGGCCACCACGCGGTTCGGCCGACGCACCTACGCGGTCGGCTCCAACGCCGAGGCGGCCCGTCGCGCGGGCATCGGCGTCGACCGGCACATGATCAAGGTGTACGCCCTGTCGGGCACGCTGGCCGGTCTCGCCGGTGTGCTCTCCCTCGCTCGTTTCACCACCACCACGATCGGCGGCCACGCGAACGACTCGCTCGGCGCCATCGCGGCCGTCGTCCTCGGCGGCACCAGCCTGTTCGGCGGTGTCGGCACCGTGGTCGGCACGCTGATCGGCGTGTTCATCCCCGCCATCCTGCAGAACGGCTTCGTCATCCTCGGCGTACAACCGTTCTGGCAGAGCGTCGCGGTCGGAGCCGTGCTGATCGCCGCCGTGTACGCCGACCAGTTGCGCCGCCGCGGCCGACAACGCCGCTGACCGCGCGGGCCGTTCGTCCGGAGCGCCCGGTCCGGCCGCCCCCGCTCGACCCGTCGGCCGTCCGGGCCCATCCCCCGGCCCCGGCTGCCGGCCCCGCCGCCCGGTCCCACCATCGCTTCGCCCCACCACCGCCAGGAGGCACTGCCCGATGAAGACACCGACGTACGTCGCCGTGACCATCGCCCTGACCGCGGCCGTCACCCTCGGCGGGTGCGGCAGTGACAGCGGTTCCGGGGGCGGGCGCAAGATCACCTTTATCCAGGGCGTCAAGGGCGACGAGTTCTACATCTCGATGGCCTGCGGTGCGCAGCAGAAGGCCAAGGAACTCGGCGTGAAGCTCGACGTGACCGGCGCGGACAAGTGGGACGCGTCGCTGCAGACCCCCGTCGTGAACGCCGTCGCGGCCAAGCGCCCGGACGCCGTGCTCATCGCGCCGACCGACACCCAGGCCCTGCGGCAACCCGAACAACAGCTCAAGTCCCGGGGTACGAAGGTGATCGAGGTGGACACCAAGCTCGACGACGGCTCGATCCGGGAGACCTCGATCTCCTCCGACAACGAACGCGGCGGCATGCTCGCCGCGCAGACCCTGGCGAATCTGGTCCAAGACCGCGGCACGGTCGCGGCGATCAGCGTCAAGCCCGGCATCTCCACCACGGACGCGCGGCTCAAGGGCTTCGAGACCGAGATCAAGAAGCATCCCGGCATCACCTACCTCGGCGTGCAGTACAACGACGACGATCCGGCCAAGGCCGCCTCGATCGTCACCTCGACGATCGCCTCGCGCCGCGACCTGGTCGGCGTCTTCGCCGCCAATGTGTTCAGCGGCGAGGGCGCGGCCACCGGCATCGAGCAGGCCGGCAAGGCCGGTCAGGTCAAACTGGTCGCCTTCGATGCCACACCCAAGCAGGTCGAGGCCATGCGCAAGGGATCCATCCAGGGCCTGATCGCGCAGAAGCCGTTCGACATCGGCTCGCAGGGTGTCGAGCAGGCCGTCGCCGCACTGGACAAGAAGTCGGTCCCCAAGACCATCTCCACCGACCTGGTCGCCGTCACCAAGGAGAACATGGACCAGCCCGACGTGAGCAAGTACCTCTACAAGGGCGCCTGTTGAGCCCTGACACCTGGTCCGGACGACCCGCGCGCGGCGCGCGGTCCCACCCGGCCCGGCGTCCGGCCCCGGCCCCTCCGGGGCCGGACGTGCGTGCGGCCTGCTGCGAGCCGGCCTCGGACCGAGCGATCCGAACACGGCCCAGCGGCCCGAGCACGGTCGATCCGCGAGCGCACGCAGGCGGGCGGCGGCACCCTGTGCCGCCGCCCGCCGCGAACCGCTGCTCCCGATGACCTACTTGATGATCGTGGTGAGGGGCTGCTTGTCCTCACGCTGGATGATGCAGGCGGCCTGGCGACGGCCGTTGTTCCACGCATCCATGTCGAGCGGGTACGTGTACGAGAAGGTGATCTTGGCCGAGGCGGGCTGACGGTCGACGATGGGGCCGACGTACTGCTCACACAACTCGCTGACCTTGTCCGAGTAGCCGGGCGTGTCCGGCGTCACGGTCGCCGGCAGGTCGAACGCCTTGCCGACCTGGCCGGTGTGCGGCTTGCTGCACGGCACGTCGGTGGTCTTGCTGCCGTCCTGGTTGACGCACTGGCCGGTCTTGTACGTGAAGGCGTCGATAACCCCGGGCGAGGACGAGGCGCTGCCGGACGGCTTCGTGGTGCCGCCGGGCTTGCCGGTCGAGGTGGCCTTCTCCGTGGATGATGCGGTCGAAGTGACGGCAGGGGCCTTGCTGCCCTTGTCGTCCTTGTCGTCGCCGAGACAGCCGGAGAGCAGGGCGGTGGCGGCGAAGACTCCGGCCACGGCCGGCGCGATCACGCGCAGGCGGTGGGAGGTGGGCATGTGGGACACAACCTTTCGCTTCGGGACGCCCAAGATCCTGTCGCGAACCCTCACCGAAACGTTGAGGGAAATGGTGCTTGATTCTTCGCCGAATCGATGCGATCAAGCCCTTCGCCGTTCACCATCGACCGCTCTCGCCCGCGATCCGCTCGCATTCTCGTACGCCGGCGTCGTCCGCGCCAGACCCGAGCGTGCGGATCGTGCCTCGCCCGGCGCCGGGATCCGCCGCACCGCCACCCCGATCACCTGATGGCGATGCACGAAGCCGTACGCGCGCGAGTCCCAACTGGCGGCGGGGTTGTCGCCCAGCACGACCACGGCGCCGGTGGGCACCACGTCCGCGGCCACGTCGCGCAGGATCGGGAACCGGTCCCGGGGGATCGGGTCGCCCGCCACCGCCACCGCGCGTTTGATCATCAGCCGGCCCTCGGGCGCCGGGGCCAGGTCGGTGCGCTCCGGGATCGCCGCCAATTCCTCCGGACCGAACCCGCCGATCTCCGGGGGCAGTCCGGCCAGCAACGGCGGGTTCGGGACGCGCACGACCACGACCTGACCGGCGCGCACCCGACCGGTGCGGCGCACCAGCAGGCGGTCCCCGGGGGACAACGTGGGTTCCATGCTCGGGCCCTGGACCGTGGCCACCAGGTAGCGCCGCTGCATCCATACCAGGCTCGCGCCGCCCAGACCGGCGGCCGCGGCCCCGGCCAGCGCCATGCGTCGCGTGTTCACTTCGCCTCCTGATAGCCGGCCGCCTGGAGTCGGAACAGGCTCGCGTAGCGGCCGTCGTGGTCGAGCAGTACGTCGTGCGGGCCCTGCTCGACGATCCGGCCGCCGTCCAGGACCACGATCAGGTCGGCGTCGCGCACCGCGCCGAGCCGATGCGAGATGAGCAGGCTGGTGCGGCCCTCGCGGTATTCGCGCATCCGGGCGTGCACCTCGTGCTCGGCTTGCGGATCCAATCCCGAACTGGGCTCGTCCAGGATCATCAGGTCCCGCCCGGCGCGTACGAACGCCCGTGCCAGGGCCAGGCGTTGCCACTGGCCGCCGGAAAGCACCACGCCGGTGTCCGGGTCCTCCTTGTCCGCCTCGCTGAAGAACATCCGGGTCAGCAGCGTGTCGTAGCCGCGCGGCAGCGCGACGAGCCGCTCGTGGATGCCCGCCCGTTCGGCGGCGGCCTCGATCCGGGGCCGGTCCCGCAGGCTGTCCGGGTCGCCGAGGGCGATGTTCTCGGCGGCGCTCATGTCGTACTTCATGTGGTCCTGGAAGACCGCGCTGATCCGCGCGCGCAGTTCGGCGGGCGGGATGTCGCGCAGGTCCACGCCGTCCCAGGTGATCCGCCCCCGGGTCGGGTCGTACATCCGGCACAACAGCTTGACCAGCGTGCTCTTGCCCGCGCCGTTGAGTCCCACCAGCGCGACCGCCTGCCCGTGCGGGATGCGCAGGTCGACGCCGCCGAGCACCCAGGGGTGGTCGTCGCTGTAGCGGAACCACACGTCGTGGAACTCGACGCCGACTCCCGGGCGCACCGCCGCCGGCGTCTCGGTCGCCGAAGGCAGGTCGGGTTCGGCGCGGGCGATCGCGACGAAGTGGGTCAGGCCCAGGAGTTGCCCGTGGGCGGAGGCGATCGAGGAGACCAGGGTGTCCAACGCGGCCTGGATCCCGGCCAGCGCGGCGACGAACATCACCACGTCGCCGACGGTGAGGGTGCCGCGCCGGGCCGCGTCGGCGGCCCACCACAGGCCGCCGCCGGCCACCGCGGCGCCGAGCGCGCCCAGCAGACCCTGGGTGGCGAACTCGCGCAGGTCCATTCGGCGTTCGGCGTCGTTGGCGCGGTTGCGCTCCAGCACCATCCGGGCACGCAGCACCGATCCGATGCCGAACAGGCGGATCTCCGAGGCAGCCTGAACGCCCGTCAGCAGACCGCTGTAGAAGAACTCGCGGCGATGCACCTGCTCGTTGTCCCACTGCATCGTGGCCCGCAGCCGGGACAACCGCAGTTCGGCGATCAGCACCGGGACACCGGCGACCAGCACGAGCGCGGTCATGGTGGGACTCAGGATCAGCAGCGAGGCGACGAAGCCGAACAGGGTGAGCGTGCCCTGGAGCGTGTTGCCGACACCGTTGACCAGGACGCCGAAGTTGGCGGTGCTCTGCTGGGCGAGCCGCAACCGGTCCAGGAATGCCGGATCCTCGAACCGGCGCAACCCGACCTGGCGTTCGGCCGCGCCGAAGAGTCGGTCCGTGGCCAGCACGCCGGTGGCCCGGCCGATCTGGGCGCGCAGATAGCGCCCCAGTCCCGGCAGCACGGTCGCGACCAGTCCGGTCAGTGCCAGCGCCAGTGCCGGGCCCGCGATCGAGCCGTGCCGCTCGGCCAACCGGTCGATGACCAACTTGGTCAGCCACGCGGTGGCGATCGGTACGCCGGCCGCGCCGATGGTGACCGCCAGCGATCCGGCCGCCTGGCCGGGCGCGGCGCGTACCGTCAGCGCGGCCGCCTCGCGGGTGGCCGCGGCCACCTCGCGCGCGGGTATCCGTGGGCTCACGCGCGCGCTTCGCTGGGCAGGTCGCTCATCCGACCACCACCGGCCACCACCCGCCGATCGTCGCCGAGCAGGTACACGGCGGGCGTCCAGGTGTTGTGGAACGCCGCCTGGACCGCGCCGTCGAAGTCCTCCGTCACCACGCGGGCCACCGGGGCGAGCGTGGCGATCAGGTCGGCGTCCGCGCCCGCGACCACCGCCAGGACCTCGCCGCGGGCCATCGTGCGGGCCTTGTCGGCGAACAGGGGCGCGAGCGTGTGGCAGGGCTCGCAGTGCGCCGAGAAGAACCCGACCAGGCCGCGCACGTCGGCGTCGGAGACCTGCTCGCCGTCGATGGTGCGCGCGGTGAACATCTCCGCGCGCGACCCGGGAGGCAGTTCGGTCCCGGGACCGCCCGGCCGAGCCGTGCCCGGGTGCGGATCGCTCGACGGTTCGTTCAGGCGGCGGATGACGCCGAGCGTGAGCAGCAGATTGACCGCCGCGACCAGGCCGATCAGGACGACGGCGGCGACAAGAAAGGGCATCAGGCATTCCTCGCGAACAGGTCGACGATGTCGTCGAGCGTGATGATCAGGAGCGCGCCGACCAGACCGCCGACGCCTGCCACGGCGCTGCCGGCCATCGGCGGCAGGACGTCACCGGAGGCGGCCGGCCCGGACGCGAGGACGCCGCCGAGGGCGGCGGCCAGGAGCACGCCGTTGCGGGCCAGATGGCGCACTCCCAGCGGGGCGTCGGAGGCGCCGAAGCAGCGGCAGGAGGAGCGCCGGCCGCGCCGCAACGCGGTGCCGATCGCGGCGGTGAAGGCGATCAGCAGCCCGCCCGCGATCGCGAAGCCCGCGCCGCGCAGAGCCGGGATCGCGACCAGCACCGGCACCGAGGTCTCCGCCGCGACCACCACGACCGCGATCGGCTCGGCCCGCCGCGCGGGCATCGGCACCAGACGCGGCACCGACGCGACGAAGCCGGCGAAATCGCGGAACTTCGAGATCGCCGAGGCGGCGAATACCAGGCCGACCAGACAAGCGCAGCCCACATATATATATCCCATGGGCACCCTCTCTTTATGGCGCGCGGAAACGGCGGGCGGCGAAATCATCGCCGCCCGCCGTCGATTCGGGCAGGATCGTTCAACACATTCCGGTGATCCGCGTGCGCACAATTCGTCGGATCGGTGGTGACGAAGATGCGCGCGGTGCCACGCCGGAGGCAGTTGTCGATGCGATCCGTGGGACCTCGGCCTTGTGGGCCGTGTGTCCCGGCATTGACGGCAATAAATCCCCGCGGTGAGTAATTGCTTCGAGGAATTCTGCGGGAGAGGAATCGGCCCCGAGGGACGTCGCGGGCGGGGAGGTTCCACCCGCCCGCGACGGGTTTCACTCGGTCCCGGTCAGCAGGTGCCGATCCTGACGTAGGTGCAGCCCTCGTCCAGACAGCACTGCCGCAGCCACTTCACATGGTTCTGGCAGTACGTGTAGTTCGAGCAGCCGGCGTCGACCGTGACCTTTTGGGCCACTCGGTTCAGCAGACGATCAGCGAGACGCATCATGACGTCTCCTCTCCCGGCCGGGTGGGCCGTATGGATTGGTAATTGGATTATTGCCAGTCCCGCTTTTTATTGGCAAGACCCAAAACACCAACGATCGGAGATGATCAAGGAATGCTTTGTCCGGCCAATTTGCGCACTGCAAAACAGCCGCGAATCGAGCCGATCCGCCGAATCCGGCGGATGGGCTCGAAATGCCACCTTCCGGTCCCGGTACGACACGTGCCGATGTCGCGAAAAGGCGCGCGGGCACGGATACGGCGTGCTTACGGGACGAGGTGGGCGAAAACCACGACGTTGCCGGAATAGTGGGTCTTCCTGGAGTAGGTGCCGCCGCAGGTGAGCAGCCGCAGTTCCGGTCGGGTCGCGTCGCCGAAGACGCGCGCGGCGGGGAAGTCGTCCCGGGCGAACGCCTCCACCCCGTCCACGACGAAGGCCGCGACGCTGCCGTCCTCGCGGTCGATCTCGATCCTGGAGTCGCGCGGGAGCGAGCCGAGCGGGTAGAAGACCGCGGGTCCGGCGGCGGTGTCCACGTGGCCGACGATCGAGGCGGTGCCCTTCTGCCCCGGGGTGACTCCGCCCTCGTACCAGCCGGCCAGATTGCGATCGTCGCGCGTGGGCACGTCGATGCCGCCGGCCTTGTCCAGGCCGACCCGGGTCAGCGGTGCGGAGATGCCCAACTCGGGGATCCGGATCCGGATCGGCGTCGACGCGCGCATCGGCGGTGCCTCGGTGGGCACGGCCGGCGGAGTAGGCGGAGTGGGAGGCGTGGGAGGGGCGGGTGTGCCGGGCATGCCGGGCGCCGCGGGATCGGCCGGCGGCATCGGCGACGCGATCGGCACCGCCGCGGCGGCGGGCGGACGTGGCGGCGGTGCGACGGTGTGGTATCCGGCGTACAGCAGACCCGAGCCGCCGATCGCCAGCACGCCGGAGGCCGCCGCCCAGAGCAGGCGGCGGCCACCGGGTCGGTGCGGCCGATCCGCGGCACTCGCGGGTGCCTCGGGAGCGGAACGGGTCATCGGTCAGGCGAGGTTCGAGGCCCGGCGGCGGAGCGCCACGAAGCCGGTGCCGGTCGCGCCCGCGATGACCAGACCACCGACCGCCAGCAGCGCCGGGTCGCGCTCCTGGGTACCACCGAAGCCGGCCGTGGACGCCGCGACCGGCGCGCTGCCCATCACGTGCAGGCTGCCGATCAGCTCCTGGCCCTCACCACAGACCACCTTGACCTCGTAGTCGCCGGTGGCCACGTCCTTGATGGTGGCCTGACCCTTGACCTCGTCGCCCTCACGGGTGAGCGTGACCATGGCCGTGAACGCGTCCGAGGAAGCGGTCGCCGTGTTCGCGGTGCAGTGCTTGTCGTCCGACAACAGCACCGTGTCGCCGGGGCGACCGGAGTCGGCCTGCATCGGCGCGGCGGCGAACGCCGAGCCTGCGGAACCGCATACGGTGAGACCGACGATCGTGCCGACGACTGCGAGACGGGCACAGCGCATTTCGTCCTCCTATGGACATGCGGAACCGAACCCGACAGACCGGGTTCCAGGGGAAGTCCCGCTACAAGGAACGTAAAAAGCCGCCCCACCCCCCGCCACCGGTGGCCGCCGAACGGTGGATCACGCCGGGCGTCGGAGTGGACCGGTCCCGGCCGGGGGTTTACCGCCGCCCCCGCCCACCGACGCCCCGCCCCCGCTCGTCGCCGCCGTCCCACCGCCGCCGCCCACCTGCCGGGCCGCCATCACCGCGACGTCGTCCTCCACCGGTGGCACCACCAGCCGGTCCAGGATCGTGTCCACCAGCGACTCCAACGGAGCCCCCGGCTCGATCCGCAGCGCCGCCAATCGCTCCAGCGACACGTCGATGTCCTCGTCCCGACGCTCCACCAGCCCGTCGGTGTACAGGACCAGCACACTGCCCGGCGCATCCGGCCGCACCTGGGCCGTGTACCCGCCGCACCCGGTGCCCAGCGGTGGACCGGTGGGCAGGTCGAGCAGCCGGGTCGCGCCGTCGGCCGCGACCAGCAGCGGCGGCAGATGCCCGGCGTTCGCGTACGTGGACACCCCCGCGTGCGGATCCTTCAGCACCAGCAGACACGTGGCGACCCGCTCCAGCCCGGCCTCCTCGCCCATCCGGTCGGCCCGCGTCAGGATCTCCTCCGGAGACAGCCCGCCGGCCGCCAACACCCGCAGCAGCGCCCGGTAATGGCTCATGTCCACCGCGGCCTGCACGCCGTGCCCCATCACGTCCCCGACCGCGAGCAGGGTGCGCCCGTGCGGCAGCGCGATCGCGTCGAACCAGTCGCCGCCGACCTCCACGCTGCGCCCGGCGGGCAGATAGCGGGTGGCCAGCTCGATGTCCGGGTGCGGTGCCTTGGGCCGGGCCAGCAGGGCGCGTTGCAGGGCGAGCGCGACGCTGTGCTCGCGCGAGTACCGCCGCGCGTTGTCCACACACGTGGCGGCCCGGTACGCGAGGTCGCGGGCCATCTCCACGTCGTCCTGGGTGAACGGCGCCGAGTCGCCGGCGCGGATCAGGCTGAGCGTGCCGATCGTCTCGCCGCGCGCGATCAGCGGCACCATCATCGCCGAGTGCATGCCCGCCGCGCGGTAGACCGCCACCCGGGACGCGTCCGGCGCGGTCGCCCGCAACGCCTCGTCCGAGGGACGGTTGTCCACCACCGTGCACCCGGTCCGCACCACCCGCGCCACGTCCGCACCCGGCTGGTAGTCGATGTGCTCGCCGGGCCCGCCCAGGAGGGTGCTCAGGTAGCGCAGCCGCGGGATCGAGGTCCAGGCGGCCCGACGCAGCCGCACCGTGTCCGGCGCCGGGCGCGGCCGGCCGATCTCCTGGTCCGGATCGGCCGGTTCCAACAACTCGACGCCGACCACGTCCGCGAGCACCGGGACCAGTAGGTCGACCAGCTCGCGGCACGTGGTGTCGGTGTCCAGCGTGGTGCCGATCTCCAGCGCGGCCCGATCCAACAGCGCGAGCCGCCGATGCGCCTGATCCAGCGCGAGCTGGGTGCGCCGGGACGCGGTGGTCTCCATCAGGATGGCGACGACGCCGAACACGCCGTTCTCGTCGTCGAGCCGGTGATAGGCCGCGTGCCACCACCGGGTCTGCGGCGCGCCCGCCACGGTGCTGACGCCGGTCACGGTCGCCTCGCGCGCGATCCCGTCGGCGAGCACCGCGCGCAGCACGTCCCGGGGCACCTCCAGCCCGGGGAACGCCTCGGCGAGGTCGCGCCCGACCTGCTCGTGCGCCGGCCGCCCGTCGATCCGGGCCAGCGCCGGATTGACGTACACGTGGCGCAGGTGCGGGTCGAGGATGCCGATCGGGGCCGAGGTCTCCTCCAACACCCGGTGGAACAGCCGCAGCCGAGCGGCCACCGACAGACGCGAGTCCGCGCCGAGCAGTCCGCCCACGTCGAACTCGTCGTCCGCCGGGTCGACGTCCTTGTGCAAGCCGGGTACCTCCTCGCCACCACTGCCACCACCGTCGCGGACCGCCGGGTCCGGGACGCCTCGCGCGCCGCGCTCGGGCGGGCGCGGGCCGGTTCAGCCGGTAGGCACGCCCGGTGGCTCGGCGAGCGCGGCCAGGTCCACATGCAGCAGTCCGCACGCGCGCAGCGTGCCGCCGACCCGGGCCAGGTCGGCGCCCGCCGAGACCGGCACGACGGTGCGCACCCGGGGGTCGCCGGTACGGGCGAACGGGCCCAGCACCTCGCGGGCGCCGGCCTCCACGAACACCTCGATCCCGCGCTCGCGCAACGTGGTCAGCGCGGTGCGGTAGCGGACCGGATGCCGCAACTGGCCCACCACCCCGTCGCGCAACTCGCGCTCGTCCGCGTAGTCGCGCCCGAGCAACGGTGAGAGCACCGGATAGCGCGGGGTCCGGAACTCGATGTCGGCCCCCAGCCGGCGCCACTCGCCGGCCGCCGACTCGCGCAACCGGTTGTGGAAGAGCGTGCGGACAGTCAACGGCTTGGCGGCCACCGCCTTGCGCTCGGCCAACGCGGCGAACGTGGCCAGCGATTCGTCCGGCCCGGAGACCACGGTGTGCTCGGCCGAGTTGTCACAGGCCAGGTCCAGGCCCGGCAACTGGGCCGAGCACAGCAGTTCGAGCGTGTGCCCCGGCGCCAGGCGCAGGGTGAGCAGGCCGGCCGGATCGGTGGTATGGAGCGTGCAGGCCGCCGCCCGGGCCAGATACAGCCGGGCGCCGTCGCCGGCCGTGTATACCCCGGCCGCCGCCAGCGCCGCCATCTCGCCCAGGCTGTGCCCGAGCAGCACGTCGGGGCGCACCCCGAAATCGCCCTCGAGCAGCCGGAAGGCGGCCAGCGCGCCGGCGTAGATGGCCAAGTGCAGGGACAACTCGTGCCGATCCATCAACTCGTGCGCGTCCGGCGCCTTGGAATCGAGGAGCAGGCGCGACGGCGACAGTGTGGCGCGATCGCCGACCGCGTCGTCGACCTCGGCCAGGGTGTCGCGGACGACGGGCCGATCCTGGAGCCGGTGCAGTGCGCCCGGCACATAGGAGCCAACGCCGGGCATGATGATCGCGGTGCGTGGCACGCTCACGGAGACTCTCCCTTGGCTCTCGGTGGTCTCTGCTGCCGCGGCCGGGAGGTTCACCGAACCCCGGCCGCGGGTCCTGGGACGACATCCGGAGGGTGACGAGGCGACTGCGCCGGGTACTCTCGCGGATCGTCCCCGCTCATGACGGCAACCCGGGCTCGCGGGAACGGGGCGCGTGTCCGGGGCGGATCGGGACGTGGACGGTGGGCTCTGGGCCCGGGCCGGCGGATCGGCCGGGTGGGTCGGGGAGGGGCCCGATTCCAGGAGAGTCGAGCCGGCCGAGGACCGCAACCGCGCCCACCGCCGCGCGCCCGCGTCCGGAGCCGCCGAGCGCTCGATCCGGGGCCGATCCCGCGCCCGGGCGGGGCGGGCAACTCACGTGGTGCCGGCGGCAGCCGACCTCGGGGCGGCCCGGTCGGCGACGTGGGCATTCGGCGGCAGCGGGCCGCCGTTCGGGGGTATGCCATCCGGGTGGTTCACCGGGCGCGGGCCGCGGTCGCCGGTTCGGGTGGACCCCGATGCCCACCCGTCGCCTCGGGTGCCCCCGATCGTTGGTCCGAACGTGATCAGCCCCAGCCGCGCACTGGCCGCCGGAATCGTCTCGGCCGCCGTGCTCGTCGCGCCCGCGCCGGCAGCCGTCGCCGTGGCCACCGAACCCAACAGCGGCGTCACGGTCGTGGTGACCGGCGACGAATACCACGTGGCGGCGGACGGTGTCGTGGTCCGACACGCTCCCGCCGAGCATTCCGCCGTCGTCGAGATCGCCCGCCACGGCGACACGCTCACCGTGCACGGCACCCACGTCGCCGACGCGGACGCCGACCGGTACGGCGCGCGTCGGTAGCCGGCGGCCACCAACCGGCGCGCCGAACCCGGCCGGGCTCCGCGAGCGCGACGACCCGAGTCGGCGCCGACGGATCACCCGAACGGGTGTGCATATGCTGGCGGGGCCGTGAACCGGACGTGTGGCCCGGCGGCGTCAACGGGAGGAGTGACCCGATGAAGGTCGGCGTCATCGGTCTGGGCGACATCGCGGAAAAGGCCTACCTGCCCGTTGTCTCGACCCTGCCGGACCTGGAACTGCGCCTGCACACCCGTACGCCGGCGACGCTGCGCCGGGTCGGGGAGACCTACCGGGTGCCCGCGGAGCACCGCCACGCCGACCTGGATGGGCTGCTCGCCGAGGGCTTGGACGCGGCGTTCGTGCACGCGGCGACCTCGGTCCATCCGGAGATCGTGACCCGGCTGATCGAGGCCGGCGTGCCCACCTACGTGGACAAGCCGCTGGCGTACAGCCTGGACGAGAGCGCGCACCTGATCGAGCTGGCCCGGGCGCGCGGCGTCGGCCTGATGGTCGGCTTCAACCGTCGGCACGTGCCGGCGTACGCGGAGAGCCGCGAACTGCCGCGCGACCTGATCGTGATCCGTCGCAACCGCGTCGACACCGCGCGCGAACTGCGCACCGTGACCTTCGACGACCTGATCCACGTGGTGGACACGCTGCGCTTCCTGGCCCCGGGCGAGATCGAGCACGTCGACGTGCGGGCCCGGGTCGTGGACGGATTCGCGCAACACTTCGTGCTGCACCTGTCCGGTGCCGGCTTCAGCGCGATCGGCATGCTCAATCTGCGCAGCGGGTCGGACCAGGAGATCCTGGAGGTTTCCGGTCGGGACGGCACACGCGAGGTGTACAACCTGGCCGACGTGGTCGACCACCACCAGGGCCTGCCGACCACCCGACGGCGCGGCGACTGGACGCCGATCGCGCGCCAACGCGGGATCGAACAGGTGGTCCTGACCTTCCTGGACGCGGTCCGCACCGGTGTCTTCCCCGACCTCGACGACACGCTGCGCACACACGAGATGTGCGAACTGGTGGTCACCGAGGTGGAGAAGCAACTGGGCTGAGGGGGACGCACATGCGGACACGATGGTCGCCTCCGGTCGTCTCCCCGGGGCGGCTCGCCGAGGTTGCCGCCGAGATCGAGCGGATCGGGGAGCTCATTCGCCACGACGGCGCCGGCGGGCAGGGCGAGGCCGAGGCCGCGATGGCCGCCTTTCGGGCAAGGACGGGACACGACTACACGATCGCGGACTTCGTCGGTTACCACGGATCACGGTCCCTGGCGGATTTCGCCCTGGAGGCGGCCCGGCCGGCCCGGCCCCGGATCGCCGACATCACCCGGGCGGAACTGGTCGAGATCGTCGAACGCGTCCTCGCGGGGGACGCCGAACTCGACTGGTATCTGCTGGTGTTGACGGTCAACGTGGCGCACCCGAGGGTGACCGAGCTGATCTTCGGCGGGCCGGCCGTTGGCGACGGCGTCCTCGAGTCCGCCGAGGAGATCGTCGACGCGGCGTCGGCCTATCGCGCGATCGCGTTGTGAGCCGGGCCGGCGGGGTTCGCTCGGGTCAGAACATCGTGTTGTCGTTCGCGGCGGTTTCCGGGATCGGCTGGATGACGTCCCAGTGCTCGACGATCCGGCCGTCGCGGACGCGCACGATGTCCACGAGGGCGCTGCCCCGATCCTCTCGCGATGTGCGCATCAGGCTGTGTACGACGACCAGATCGTCCTCGGCCAGCACCCGCTTGAAGTCGATGGTCAGGTCCGGGAACCGCGCCCCGAAAGCGGTGACGAACTCGACGAACGCGTCGGCGCCGTCGGGAGCGTGCGGGTTGTGCTGGATGTAGCGGGCGCCGAGGTACTTCGCGGCGGCGTCCATCGGCTGCTTGTCGTTGAACGCCAGATCGAAGAAGTCCTGGGCGATTCGCTTGTTCCGGTCCAGTCGGGCCGGCCCCTCGAGGCCGGAGTCGTCGGATCGGTCGTTCGGGCTGTGCCGTTCGGTGTCTGTCATGGGTTCAGTTCAGCAGCGAGGGGCCCACGCCGGGAAACACCCGTTCGGATCGGTGGCATACCCTGCGGGTATGGCCGAGGTGGAGCTGCGTGAGCTGCGCTATTTCCGGGTGGTTGCCGAGGAGCTGAACTTCTCGCGTGCGGCGATACGTCTGGGGATGACCCAGCCGCCGCTCTCCCGGGCCATCCGGCTGCTCGAACGACGGCTGGACACGGCCCTGTTCGAGCGGGACAGCCACCGCGTGGCGTTGACCGCGGCGGGGGAGGTGCTGCTCGCCGAATCCCGGTCGGTCCTGGACGCGGCCGACGCGGCCGTACGGCGCACCCGGCGTGCGGCGGCCGGCCCGCCGACCCTGGTCGTCACGGCGAAGCCGTGCGTCGCGACGGACCTGCTGCGCGACCTGGTCGCCGCGTACCGCGCGTTGCCGGCGGCACCGATGGTGGAGGTGGTGGTCGGCGGCTTCGGCGAGCAGGCGGACATGGTGCGCGACGGGCGGGCGGACGCCGCGCTGCTCAGTGCGCCGTACGACGTCCAAGGGCTCGAACTGGAGCACCTGATGGGGGAACCACGCGTGGCAGCACTGCCTCGGGTCCACCCGCTGGCCGCCCGGGAGACGCTGACCTGCGCCGACTTCGCGGACCTGCCGATGCCCAGGTGGCCGACCGCGAGCGTGGTCGAACGCGACTACTGGGCCGGGCGCGACCGGGCGCCGAACCGGGCCGGCGAGCGGGCCCGGGGTCCGCTCGTCCACGACAACGCGCAAGTCCTGGAGTGCGTCGCGCTGGAGCAGGCCGTGGCGCTGGTGTCGGCCTCGCTGGCCGACCGCAACCCTCGCCCGGACATCGTCTATCGGCCGGTCTCGGACGCGAGCCCGTTCACCATCGCGATCGCCTGGCGGCAGGGGGCCCGGAACCCGTGGCTCGCCCGGCTGGTCGACGTCGCGACGAAGGTGGCGGCGGAGACGGAGGCCCGGGGGCTCGATATGGGCGCGGGACTTCCCGTCGGCCGGCACGGGTAGGGCGCGACGTCAGCCGGTTCGGGGCGGCAGCGCGCCGGCGGCCGACAGCGCGGCCACGGTTTCCGGATAGGGACCTCGCGTCGCCCAGTCGATCGGGGCGTAGCCCGTGCCGTGGTCCTCGCGCAGATTGGGATCCGCGCCGTGTGCGAGCAGTTCGCGGACGGTCTCGGTGTGGCCCCAGCAGGCCGCCGCGCACAGCGGGGTGCCCTCGGAGCCGGATCCGCTCTCGGTGTCGGGGGCCGCGCCGGCCTTCAACAGGAGCGCGACCACGTCCGCGGCCCCGTGGACCGAGGCCGCGTACAACGGCGTGGTCCCGTATCGGTCCGGCTGTTCGGGATCGGCCCCGGCCCGAAGTGCTGCGGCCGTCTCGGCGAGGCGGCCGAGGCCGGCCGCGCCTACGAGCAGCCGCGACAGTCGTTTGCGCTCACGATGGTTCACGCCGCAGAGGGTAGTGCGCGGGTCGCCACCGCGCGCGGGAATTTACGGGTGGTGCGCGCCGAGGGCGGGGCAGTGGCCGGCCGCGCCGCCGGCCGGTGGAGCGGGAGTGGCTCGGGGAGGGACCGGCGGCGGGCGTGCGGGAGCGGGCGGGCGCGGTGTCTCGGGGGTGCGGGTCAGTAGTTCGTTTCCGCCGCGCCGCCGGGCGGGTTTCGGCGGGCCGCCCGAGCGGCGGTGATCCGGGCCGAGACGTCCACCCACGTGCTCCCGTAGTCGCGGTCGAGGCGGTCGCGCTCTTCCGGGGAGAGGTGATCCAGGGCGGGCAGCAGGTCGCGCTGCTCGTGGACCAGCAGGCCGTCCATCGCGGACGCGGCGTCCTGCGCCTCGTCCTGAAAGCCCGGGCCGTCCGGGCCGAGCCGCTCGGCCGAGTCCAGGAAGCCCTCGATCCGGCGCGCCTGCGCGATGGCGTCGTCGACAGACCCGCTGCGGTGCCCGTCGGCGTCCCGGATCGCCGGATACAACACCCGTTCCTTGGTCGCGATGGTCGCCCGGATCGCGTTGTCGGCCTCGTCGAACAGGGCGACGGTGCTCTGCGGGGTGGCCCGCCACCGGCGGATCAGCTCACGAAGGTTGCGGTTGTCCAGCACGACTGTCTCCTTGCGCGACTCGGCTCACGCGGCCGCTCGGCGCGGACCGGCCACGACCACACCCCGTGCCACTGCCCTTTTCGGGACGGATCATCCCTTGGCCGGCACGCGGAAGGCAGGCCCTGCCGGGGCGGTCAGGACCACGAAGTCGGGGTCTGTCGGGTGTTGCCGCGCCGGCCCGGCCGTGGGCGGCCCCGGGCGCGCCCGGAGCTGCTCGACCCGTTCGACGGGATGCGTGGCGGTCCCGGGTGAAGTGCCGGCCGATCCCGCCCCGCGTCGACGACCGAGCCGGCATCGTGGTGCGGGTGACTGAGCCCTCGCGCACCCGACTCGCCCGGACCCTCCTCACGACGGCCGCTGTGGCCGCATTGCTGACCGCGGTGGGCTGTTCATCGGAGGACCCGGTCCGGTTCGAGGACGGCGACCGGTCCGATTCCGTCGAGGGGGTGCCCGGCCGGGACTTCGCCGATGTCACTTTGACCCCGGAAGGTCCTTTGGACGCACGGCAGTTGTCCGCCTCGGCGGACATCATGCGCAAGCGCGCGGCGACGAGCGGCCTGTCGGTGAAGGACGTGACGGTCCGGGACGGCGCGTTGGTGCTGCGGGTCTCGCTGAGCAAGTACGGCGCCGAGACGAAGCAGCGGATCGCGGCGATCGCCGGCACCGGGCAACTGACGGTGCGTCCGGTGACCAGCGCGACACCGGTCCAGGCGACCGTACCCGGGCAGCCGGGAGCGTCGGCGCCCGCGGGCCCACCCGAGTGCGCGGACTCGGCGACGCCTCGGGCGGACGCACCCGGCTCGCAACTGGTGACTTGTGACACCAAGTCGGTGGAGAAGTACGTCCTGGCGCCCGCCGTGATCACCGGCACCGACGTCTCCGGGGCCGAGGCCCTGCCGCCCGCGAATGGCTTGCCGAGTTGGGAAGTGAGGATCACGTGGACGGCCAAGGGCCAGGACGCCTTCACCCGGGTCACCTCCGAGGCCGCCGGCGGCCGACTGCCCACCAACCGGATCGCGATCGTCTGCGACGGCCGACTGCTGATCGCACCGACCGTGCAGTCCGCGATCCCGGGTGAGGCGGTGATCAGCGGGTCCTACAACGAGGCCGACGCCCGACAACTGGCCGCGACGATCGGCGCGGGAACGCTGCCCGCGGGATTCACGGTCGGCGCGTACGTCGAGGGCAAGTAGTGGGAGTTGCGCGACGGTCGGCGCGTACGTCGACGGCGCGCGGGCGCCCGGCGGAAGCTAGGTCCACAGGCTCGCCCAGGTGTGGGCGGCGTGGGCGAGGGCTTCGGCGCCCCAGACGCCGTCGGCCGCCTCCTCGTCCCAGCGGCGTGCCTCGGCCAGCGTGAAGGCGCGTACGCCGTCCGGGGTCGCGTCGCGCCATCCCGGGGTCCGGGTCACCCAGGCACGGGCCTGTTCGGGAGTGTGGCCACCGGCGGAGACCAGGCGCAGGCCCCATAAGGCCGCGTCGATCCACGCCGGGCCGAGCGCGGGCCAGGCCCAGTCGACCAGGCGGGCCCGGGTGCCGTCGACGAGGACGTTGCAGGCGGCCGGGTCGGTGTGCAGCAGAGACGTCCCGGTCAGCAGGTGCTGTTGGGCCGGACCGCACCAGTACCCCCAGCGATCCCACGCGCTCGGCAACCGCAGTCCCGGCACCGGACACCCGCCCAACTCGGCGAGCGCGTCCACCACCAGGGCCAGGTCCGGCGACCCGGGTGTGTAGTCCGCATGGCGACCGTCGATGCCCTCGAACGCCAGCAGATGCCACCCCGCGACCTCCAGCCGCCACAACACGCGCGGAGCGCTCGCGGGAAGGAACGCGTTCACCCGTTCCTCCTGGTCGAGTTCGTCGACCGGCTCCCAATGCGATCCCCACCATCCGGACCCCTCGCCGGCGGGGGCGCCGACGAGCACGGGGGCGGGCCTGCGTTCGCGCTCGCGCTGTGCCTTGACGAAGACGGTCCGACCGTCGGGAAGCGTCAACACGGCCGACGCACCGCAGTTCGCGCCGCCCACCGTGTCCGCCACCACGGGTTGCACGCCGAGCCGGCCCCGCACCGCCTCGCGCACCCGCACCGGAAGTCGATCCCACGCCACGTGGGCGATCGCCACGTCAGGGCGCCGGAGGCGGCGGATGCTCCGGCGGCGCCGGCGGGTTCTTGTCCGGCGACCTGGGCCCGGGTGGACGCCCCGGGTTGTCCGGCGTCGACGGCCCTCGCGGAGACGTACGCCCCTGACGCATCATGCATCGCAGCGTAGACCCGGGTGCCGACCCGCGAACAGGGCCCGAGCGCGATGATCGTCATCGTCGGTCCAAAGGAAACGGCTGGCGCGAAGGTTGGCGTCCCGGCATGCTGGGGCGATGTTGATCAGGGAAGCCGGCGCAGCCGACTGGGCGGGCATCTGGCCGTTCTTCCACGAGATCGTCACCGCCGGGGAGACGTTCACCTACCCGCTCGATCTCGGTATGGACGAGGCCCGCGAGTGGTGGCTCCTGGCCCCGCCGTTTCGGACCGTGGTGGCGGTCGACGAGGACGGGGCGATCCTCGGTACGGCGAAGATGAATCGCAACCACATGGGCAACGGTTCGCACATCGCCAGTGCGAGCTACATGGTCGATCCCGCACGCTCGGGCCGGGGCGTCGGCCGGGCGCTGTGCGAGTACTCGATCGCGTGGGCCCGGGCCCAGGGGTATCGGGCGATGCAGTTCAACGCGGTCGTCGAGACGAACGTGCACGCGGTACGGCTCTACCGCAACCTCGGCTTCGAGGTGATCGGGACGCTGCCGGAGGGCTTCCGGCATCCCGAGCACGGATACGTCGGGCTGCACATCATGCATCTCGCGCTCTGAGCGGGCTTCGCGCGCCGGTCGGTTCCCGACCGGTTCTCCATGGGTCCGCACCGGTTCCCGACCCGTTCCCGGTCCGTTCGGGGCGCGCTCCGCGGTAGTGACGGGCACGCCCCACAAGACTCCTGATCGGTCGTCAGGCCCGGAGAGCGGTGCGGAGCCAGGACAGGCGCAGGCCGTCCTGGAAGGCGCCACCGCCCTCGTGGCCGTTGAACGGATAGACCTCCATGCGCTTCGCCGCCGGGTAGTGGTTGTAGGCGGCGAACACCGTGGACGGGGGACAGGTGGTGTCCATCAGGGCCACGCTGAACAGGGCCGGCGCGGTCGCACGGGCGACGTGGTTGACCGCGTCGAAGTAGCCGAGCGTACGAAACGCCGCGTCGACGTGGTCGCGGTGCGCCGCGAGGTAGCGGGTGAGTTCGCCGAACGGGCCGGTCGCGGCGATCTCGGCGCCGCGGCGGAAATGGCACAGGAACGGCACTTCGGCCACCACGGCGGTCAGATCGGGAATCAGGCCGGACATCGCGAGCGCGATGCCACCGCCCTGGCTTTCGCCGACCATCGCGATCCGGGTCGGGTCGACGGCCGGGTGGCTGCGTGCCGTCGCGACGGCACGGACCGCGTCCACGAACACACGGCGGTAGAAATACAGGTCCGGATCGGTGATGCCGCGGGTCATGAAGCCCGGGTGGGTGGGGCCGCCGCCCGCCGGGGCGTCGTCGCCGGTACCGCCGCTGCGCCACACGCTGCCCTGGCCGCGCACGTCCACCACGAGATGTGCGAACCCGGCTGCGGCATACAGGAGTTGCTCGTGCGGGAGGCCGCGCCCGCCACCGTATCCGGGGAACTCGACGACGCACGGCAGCGGGCCGTCGCGGTGGGCGGGCAGGACCAGCCAGGCGTGCACGCGCTGACCGGCGTACCCGGCGAAGGACACGTCGTGCACGGCCACCGCGGTCAGCGGGCCGGCCTCGGGCGTGAAGGTCGGGTCGAGGGGATGTGCGGCGGCCTCGGTGAGCGTACGCGTCCAGAAGGCGTCGAAATCATCCGGCTCGGTGCGAACCGGTCGAAAACCTTCCAGTTCCGTCAACGCCAGGTCGCTCAAGGGCATGCCGTGCTCCTCGTTCCTGTTCGGGTGCGGTCGATCGAGTGCCCGGGGATCGAGTGCCGGCGATCGTGTCGTCGGCCAATTCTGCACACCACCGGATCGGCGTGATCAATCGGGGCGAACGCGGCCGACGCGAGCGCCGGGCGCCCCGGAACCGCCGCCGTCGCCTCGGGCTTGACACTCCGCCCGCGGTCGATCGAGGATCGTGAGCGGCATCGAACGTCGGCACCGATCGGGTGCGGCGCACGAGGTGCCGGGGTAGTGCCTTGGAGGCATGCCACCGTGTCCATTCTCCTGAACCACACCATCGTCCTGTCCCGTGACCGGCGAATCTCCGCCGAGTTCACCGCCGGGATCCTCGGCCTCGAAGTCGGCCCACCGATGGGGCCCTTCCTGCCGGTCACCGTCGCCAACGGCGTGACATTGGACTTCGCGAGCGTCGACCCCGAGACGATCTCGCCGCAGCACTACGCGTTCCTGGTCTCCGAGGCCGAGTTCGACGCGATCTTCGAACGACTGCTCGCCGCCGGTGTCCGCTACTACGCCGATCCGCGGCTGAGCGAACCGGACGCGATCAACCGGCACGACGGCGGTCGAGGCGCCTACTTCCTCGACCCGAGCGGCCACTACCTGGAGATCATCACGCGCCCCTACGGCGGCGGCGAGGCGGACGCGGAGGTCTGAGCGGCCGAGCATGTCGCGTCCGTCCGCGCTGCGTTCGGGCGCCGGCATCCCCGACCCGAACCCTGAGACGCGACGCTTCCCAGGGGCGTATGTATCCAGCGGGGTAGGCGCGAGGGCGTACTTTCGTCCTCCTGTTCGTGCGCCGTCGGGAGTAGTACCCCTAGGGGCGGGTCCTCCCAAAGCAGTAACGGCAGTACCTACACACGACTGATTCGCGGCCTGTTGATCGCCCCTAGATTTATGGAGACGAAGACGAGGATCCGGCCGCAGGGTCGCAGAGTCGAAGATGAGAAAACGGGGACACCATGAGCGCCGCAACCAAGTCGGGGACAGTAGCCGCGTTCATGCGCTTCGTCTTCTTCGGCGGTGGTACCGGACTGGCGTCGAGCGCCGCGCTCGTGGCCCTGTCCGATCACCTGTCGATCGCCGTCGCCAACGCCGTGGTCACCGTGATCTTCACGCTGCTGGCCACCGAGTTGCACAGCCGGTTCACCTTCGGCGCGGGTCGGGCCCGGGGCCGGGTCCACGTCCAGTCGGCGCTGTCGGCCGCGGTCTCCTACCTGTTCACCACCGGCGCGATGCTCGCGCTGCACGCGGTGCAGTCGGCGCCGGGGGTGCTCAAGGAGCAGGCGGTGTACCTGACCGCCTCCGGCGCGGCCGGGATCGCCCGCTTCCTGTTTCTGCGGTTCGTCGTGACGGGCAAGGAGGCGAGTGTGCCGGGCGTCGCGAAGGGTGCGCCGACGACGGTGGTCGTTCCCGCTGCGACCGGCGTCGCCGTTCCCGCCGTCGCCGTTCCCGCCGTCGCCGCTCCTGCCGTCAGCGTTCCCGCCGTCGTCGCGACTCCCGTCCCGGCCCCGGTTCGGGTCGTGCTTCCGGCCTGGTCGGCCATCGTCACGGTGGCCCTCCCCGCCGCCGGGGCGCGGCCCGTGCCCACCCGCGCGTCACTCGTCGCGACGGCCTAGCAAGATGTTCCCGCCGACAGGAGTACCGGTATGACCCGCGCCGCCGCCGAGCACTACGAGCGACTCCTCGCCGAGAACTACACCTGGATGTTGGGTGGCGACCTGGCGCCGATCGTCGCTCGGCAGGCCGAGTTGCTCACCGGGCTGGGTGTCGCCCCGACCGAGACGTCCGCGACCTCGGTGGATCTGGGCTGCGGGCCGGGCAATCAGAGCCTGGCCCTGGCCGGACTGGGCTTCGACCGGGTCCTCGCGGTCGACACGAGCCGAACACTGCTGGACGAACTCGCCGGATACGCCGCCGACCTGCCGGTGATCGAGCCGGTGCACGCGGACATCCGCAGCGTCCTGGCCGAGTTGACCGCACCGGAGGCGGTCGCGGCCGTGGTGTGCATGGGCGACACCCTCACCCACCTGCCCACGAAGGACGATGTGAGCGCGCTGCTCGTGGACGTCGCCCGGGCTCTCGCACCCGGCGGCCGGCTCGTCGTCACCTACCGCGACCTCACCGAAACCCTGCACGGTATAGACCGGTTCATCCCGGTGCGCAGCACCCGCGATCGGGTGTTCACGTGCTTCCTGGAATACCCGGACGAGGACACGGTCCTGGTCCACGACCTGCTGCACATCCACGACGGCAGCGCCTGGACCCAGCACGTCGGCAGCTACCCCAAGCTCCGGATCGCGTCGACCTGGCTCGCCGACCGCTGTGAGGACGTCGGCCTGAAGGTCGAACACAACGAACCCGGACCACGCGGTATCCAGGTCCTGGCAGCGCGCAAGAGGTGACGGCCGCACGGGGTCACGGCCCGACAGCCCGGCGGCCGGAGGATATTCGCGTGCGGTTCGCGCGGTCGCCGTGATACCCCAGGCTCCCATGGAAGATCTCGAAACCACACGCCTCGTGCTGCATCCACTGACCGTCGCGGAGGTGGAGCGCGTGGTGGCCGGCACCCCCGGCGAGGACGCGCACTGGGCGCCGGGGTATCCGACGCAGGGCGATGTGGTCGGAGGCCGACGCTTCCTGGACACGTGCGCGAGCAGCGGCGATCCCGGTGTGTTCGGAAACTACGAGATCCGGCGCCGGGACGACGGGCGGGCCATCGGTGGGCTCGGCTTTCATGGAGCGCCGGACGCCGACGGTACGGTCACTGTCGGCTACGGCCTGATCCCGGACGCCCAGGGCCACGGCTACGCGACCGAGGCCCTGCGCGAACTCCTGCGCCTCGCCCGGGCGGCGGGCGCCGCACGCGTGCTGGGCGACACCGCGCGGGAGAACGTCGCGTCCCAGCGGGTGATGGCGGCCGTCGGTATGCGGCTCACCAAGGAGGACGCCGACCTGAGGCACTATGCGATCACGTGGCCGAAGCACGACGAGGATCCCGACGCCTCGACGCCCGGGCAGCCTGCGGGGGGATGACGCTTCCTAGGTGCCGGGGATCGCGGTGCGGCGGTAGGCGTCCGGGGTTTGGCCGGTCCAGCGTTGGAAGGCGCGGCGCAGGGCGCGGGCGTCGGTGTAGCCCAGCCGGCCGGCTATCGATTGCACCGGAAGTTCGGTCTCGCGCAGCAGTGCGGCGGCGCGCTCGTGGCGGACGGACTCGATCTCGTCGCGCCAGGTGGTCTCCAGGTCGCTCAGTCGTCGCTGTAGGGTGCGCGGGCTCATGGTCATGCGCTGCGCGACCAGTTCCAGGCTGAGTTCCTCGCCCAGCGCGCCGGCGACCACGGATCGGAACGTGCCGTGCCAGCCCGCCGCGGGTCGGGCGTTCTCCAGCAGGTTGTCCGCGTACCGGCGCAGGATCAGGGCGAGTTCGTCATCCGGGCCGGGCGGGCGGCGCGGTGGCGCGTCCAGGTCGAGGAAGGTCATCGAGTTCGCGCGGGCGCCGAAGTCGATGGCCCGCGTGCCGAACGCCTCGATCAGGTGCCGGTGATCCTTGGGCGCCTCGTGGGCGAGGGCGACGTGTACCGGTACCACCGACGGCCCCCTCGCGTCCCGTGCCCGCCTGAGCATGATCGCCATCGCGAACTCGTCGATCGCGGTCACCGCCGCCGGCGAGTACTTCGCGATTCCGTACGTGATGGTCAGCCGTCGGTCGTCCTCGACCACCGTCATGTCGACCGCGGGGTCGGTCATGGTGGGGAGGTAGCGGGCGGCGTCGCGGCAGCCGTCGGCGAATGTACCGGCGGTGGTGAACAGGTAGTCCCACACGTGCAGCCGCCCCTGTGCGGCCGTCTCCGCGGTCCGGATGCCGGCACCCGCCGGGCCGGCGTGCGTGATCAGCTCCCATGCCCGGACCACGCTCGCGGTGGGTACCCGCAGCAGCGGGTCCGCCGGCGTCTCCGGTTCGAAGCCCGGCAGAAACGCGAGTTCGCTCCGGGCCACCCCGGCCCGCAGGGCGGCATCCCGCACCACGCGCGCCATGTGTGAGGAAACCGTGTTCTCGATCACTGCCGGAGCATATCCGGGCGGTCAACCGCAACACCGATCCGGGATCTGTCGCGGATGGTCCCCTGATCGGCGCGAAGTGTCCCCCTTCTCGGCGTCGCATGTCCCCCTTCTCGGCGTGGAGTGTCCCCGTCTCGGCGTGGGATGTCCCTCCGGTGCGGGCGGTGGGTACGACTCGGCGGCGGTCGGAATCCGTGCGTGGGGCACGGATCCGGCCGCCGCCGAGAGGAGCCGGCCGTCGTCGGCCGGTGGGTCAGGGGCCGACCGTGCCGTCGATGCCCTCGCGCAGGAGGTCGGCATGGCCGTTGTGCCGGGCGTACTCGTGGATCAGATGGAACATGACCAGACGCAGCGACACGTCCTCGCCGGACTTGGGGTTGTGGCCGGTGACGTCGAGGGACTCGGCGGCGGTCTCGATCCGGCGCGCGTGCTCGATCTCGGTCTCCCAGGCGGCGAAGGCCTCCGCTCGGGTGGACGTACTCGCGTCGTAGGCCACCTGGAAGTCGCCCCGGTCCGACCACACCAGCGGGATGTCCTCGCCGTTGATCACCCGGCGGAACCAGGCCCGTTCCACCTCGGCCATGTGCCGGACCAGGCCGAGCAGGGAGAGCGTCGAGGGCGGCATCGACCGGCGGCGCAGGTCCTCGTCGGAGAGGCCGTCGCACTTCATCGCGAGCGTGGCCCGGTGGTAGTCGAGGAAGGCGCGGATCATCTCGCGCTCGTCGGCGATCACGGGCGGGCTGGGGCGTTCGGTGGGCATGGTGGCTTGCCTTCGATCGGTGGTGGGTGGGTGTCGGCGCGACAAGCCATCATGCCGTGCGCTCCGATGCCGTCGATCGAACCCGGTGCGCACGATCGGCTCAGACGTCGTCGGGGGCCGGCCGGTGCAGTGCGTACCCCTGGCCGAATGTGCGCAGGGTGCGCGCGACGGCGCGACGGGCGTAGGTGTTCGGGGACGCCGCACCCGGGTCGGAGCCCGTCCCGAGACCGCCCGCGGGCAGGCTGCGCAGTACCTCGGCCGCCTCCGCTCGCAGTCGCGGGCTGAGCAGGCCGAGCGCGGAGGTCGCCCGCCGTGTCGCGACAGGCGTCGCGGTGGGGTCGGCCAGGAGGGTGCGCAGTTCGGCCGCCGCCGCGTCGAGGAATCGCGGGCCGAGCTCGCCGAACAGCCGGGCCGCACGAGTGCGGGTGTACCGGCTCGTGTCGGCCCGGGCCAGGACGGTACGGAAGACCTCGGCGGCTTCGGGGAAGTGGCGGGGGCTCAGGAGGGCGAGCCGGCGCGCGATGTCCACGCGGTCACCGGCGCCGGCCTCGGCGGACCCGAGCAGGTCGCGCAACGCCCGGATGCCCTCGGACCGGTATCCCTGCCCGAGCTCCGCCAGACGCTCCGCCGCGGCACCGCGGGCAGAGGGCGGGCAGTCGGGAGCGGTGATCAGGGCGCGCAGGTGCTCCGCGCCCTCGGAGACGTATCCCGAGCCGAGTTCGCCGAGGGTGCGGGCAGCCAGCGTGCGCACGGCGGGTGTATCGGTGCGGGCCGCCAGGATCGAGCGGAGGATGACGGCGACGTCGGCGGTGCTGCCCGCGTGCACGGTCAGGAGCTTGCGGGCCGCGTCCACGCGTTCGTTGGCGGGCCTGTCGCGCGCGGTGACGATGGCTTCGAGTACGTCCGCGGCTTCGTCGCTGTATCCCGGGCCGAGCAGGGCCAGCGTCTGCGCGGCGTCGATTCGGGCGGAGACGTCGGCATGCGTTTCGTCGATCACGGCCCGGAGGAGGGAAGCAGCCTCGGGAGCGTACCCGTTACCGAGGCCGCCGAGCCGGCTCGCGGCGGCCGTCCGGGTACGGGGGGCGGTTTCGGACGAGAGGGCGAGGGCGCGCAGACGTGTCGCGGCTTCCTCGATGTATCCCTGCCCCACATAGTCCAGCAGTCCGGCCGACCACACTCGCTCCTCCGGAGTCGCCCAGGTCGAATCGGCGATCGATCGGAGCACGGTGGCGACCTCGTGCCGGTAGTCCCAACCCAGGTAGGACATCTGGAGCGCGGCGTCCGCGCATGCGCGCGCTGTGCTGTCGGGCGCGGCGAGCACCGCTCGATACGCGTCGAGGGCCTCACCGACGAAGCGTCGTCCTTGAACGGACAGCACACGCGCCGCGTCCGCTTTCAGGCTCGCGTGCACGTCCGGTGCTTCGACAATGGCGCGCGCGAACGTCGCCACTTGGGACAGGTACTCGACACCGAGCCCCTGCAGGGCCTGTATGGCGCCGAGCCGGAAGCCGTCCTGGACATCCGGATCGGCGATGATCGATCGAAGCGAGGCCGCGGACGTGGTGGTCTCCTCGGACGAGAGGCGAGCCAGGGCTCGTGCGGCCCTGATGTGTACGCCGTGGAGGGAGCCGGGATCGTCTCGCAATCGGTGGAGTACTTCGATGATCTCGACCGGTGGGGATGCCTCGAGCCCGATGAGAGCGTCGGCGGCCGCGACCCACAGGAAGGCGTCCGTATCCGAGGCCACCAGCACCGCACGCAGGGCCGCCATCGCCGCCCGGACATGGCCCGGCCCCAGGTCGGCCATGCTCGTCGCGACGGCGAGTCGGTCCTCGCTGTCCACATCGGGTGCGTCGAGCATCGTGCGCAGGACGCGGGCGGCCTCCGCGACGTGGTCGGGACCCAACTTGGCGAGGTTCACGGCGGCAAGCCTGCGCCACGAGGCATGCGTCTTGGGGTCGGTCGATATCGCCTGTAGTGCCGCCGCGGCCTCGACCACGTGCTTCGGGTCGATTCGGGCCAGCGTTTCGGCGATGGAACAGCGTTCGAAGAGAGAGGTGTCGGGTGCGACGAGGAGTCGGCGCAAGGTGGTGACTGCCTCGAGCACGTATTCCGGGGCGACCCTTGCCAACGCCGCCGCGCTGTCTTCCTTGGTGCCGGCGCCCGAGTCGGGGGCGACGAGTTCCGCACGCAGGATTCGCACCGCTTCCGGCAGGAGATCGGGGCTCAGCTCGGCCAGTTTGAGCGCGGTCTGGTAGCGGTCGAAGGGATGGGCATGCGGTGCGGTGAGGTCCGACCGCAATATCGCTTCGGCGTCCGGCAGCAGACGGGGGTCGAGTTCGACCAACCACGACGCGCCGTCTCGGCGGTCCGACGCCGAGGTGCCCGGAGCGGCACAGGCCGCTCGGAGCGCCCGTGCGGCCTCGGGGATGAACGCCCGGTCGATCTCGCGCAATGCCAGCGCGGCCTGCCCGCGATCGTCGATGTCGGCGTCCTCGGCGGTGAGAACCGCCACCAGGGCCTCGACACCGGGTGTCGTGTGCTCCCCGCCCAGACGGACGCAGATCGATGCCGCGTCCACACGTACGTGGGCGGAAGCGCGGTCCGAGGACAGCACGGCGCGCGTGAGGTCGGCGGCCTCGCCGGCGTGTTGTGGTCCGAGGTCGGCGAGTGCGCGGATCGCCGCGATTCGGGTTGCCGAAGGACCCTTCTCGGCGTTCAGTACGCCGCGCAGGATGCCGAGCGCGGCATCGGGATCGTGGATGGCGAGCGCCTGCGCGATTTCCACGCGCAGGTCGTCCCGGCGGTGGCAACCGCCCACGTACTCGTCGAGCGCGGCGCGCACGCTCGGCTCGGGGGCCAGGATCGCGGCGTCCCGGATGGCGTGTTGCACGGACTTCGGCCTGTCCTCGTTGGACAACGTCAACAGCAGGTGCGCCACGAACGAGTCGGTGTGCGATGCCGAGGCCGGAATCCCGCCCGCGAGCAACACCCCGGCCAGCGCCGTGTAGTCGCCGGTGCCCCGATTCAACCAGCCCAGGATCGTGTCGCCCGTGCCATGCAGATGGGCGTGGTGGGCGAGCACGGCGTGGGCGAACAGGTCACCGTCGATCGCGCGGTGCACGACGTACGCCCATTCGGACTCGGCCGCGTCGAAGTGCCTGGGCAACTCGTTCGCGCGGGCGCTCGCCGCGATGTGTTCGGCGAAGCTGTAGTGGGTGAAGCGCAGGAAGTCGGCGTGGTGGGTGAAGACGCCGGCCGTGCCCAGGACCGAGGTGACCAGGCTGCCCCATTCCGGGACGCCGCGGCGGGTGGGTCGGCAGCCGTGTTCGTCGAGCCGGTCGAGGGCGAGGTCCAGGAGGGTTCGGGTGGCGGCGGCCGGGTCGGTGACCACGGTGACGGCCAGGTGCTCCACGAGTTCGTCCCGGTGTTCGAACAGGAAGGCCGCGCTTGCCCGGTGGGCGGCCGAGCGTGGGGTCCAGCGGTGTAGGACGGTTTGTTGCTGCTCGTGTACCTCCTCCAGGTGCGCGTCGGCCAGCAGCGTGAAGTAGTCGCAGTAGAGGGTGAATCGGCTTCCGGGCAGCGGGGTGCCGGGTTGCTTGCGGTAGACGAGCGCGGCGACGGTGGCCAGCAGCGGGACCCGGACCAGGTCGCGGATCCCGGCCGCCTCGGTCTGCCGCAGGAAGCCGTCGGCCAACTCCGGCCCGTCCGCGTGGTCGTGGAACCAGCGGTGGGCGAACTCGCGCAACTGCTCGCGGTCGAAGGGTTCCAGCGTGTACGTCCCGGTCGCCGCGTGCTGGAGCGGGGCCAGTTCGTCGTTGGGCAACGGGCGGGTGGTGATCAGCAGCCGGAATCGCCCGTCCGGATTGCGGACCCGGCCGGCCAACTCGGCGACCAGGCCGCGCCGTCGCTCGGGATCGGTGATCTCGTCGAGACCGTCGACGATCAGCAGGCAGGTGGTGCCCTCGGGCAGGTGGTCGAGCAGGTCGTCCGGGAGGGGGTGGTCCAGGTGCGGGGCCAGTTCGGCGGAGAGGATGCGGACCAGGCGGGGGACCAGCGCGCTGCGGTCGGTGGCGAGGCGCCCGGCAGTGACCCGGAGCGGCAACAGGCGTTCGGCGTCGTCGCCTTGGCCCGATCGTGCTTCGTAGGCGGTGGACAGGGACGCGGCCAGTTGCAGGCTCAACGTGGACTTGCCCTGGCCCGCGCCGCCGGTGATCAGAACGTGGCGGTGCAGGTCGAGGGTCTCCTCGGCGGCGCGCGCGGGGGCCACCGGATGCACCGTCGATTCCACGGTCGAGTCCACGGGCACGAAGTGCCGCTTGCGTCGCTCCTCGTCGTGTCGGTGCCGGAGCAGGTGCCGCTCGTGATCGCGCGACTCCTGGCGCGGCTCGGCCGGTTTCGTGGTCGGCGCGCTGCGGGCCTGTTGGCGGACGTACACGGTGGCCAGGCCGTCGAGCGGCGCGTCGTACAGGCGGTAGGTGAAGTTTCGCGCGGCGATGGTCTGGGCGTGCAACAACTCCCGTAGATGCGGCGGCAATGAGGGTGTGGTGTCGGCGGCCGAGGGGTGCCGGTTCCAACCGAGGACGATCCGCGCGCCGTGGTCGTCGTTGCGCTGCTGCGGTGGTGGGAAGCCCAGTTCGGGCAGGACGCGGTGCAGGTGGGTGTGTACGGTGGCCAGATCCAATGCCTTCGGGCCGCCTGGGACACCGTGTTCCAGGATGTCGATCAACCGGCCGGTGAAGGCGGTGTATCGGCCGCCGATCGGTGCGACCGCCTGTCGGGTGGCGGAGGCAGCGGCGAGGACGTAGGTGCCTTCCACGCGGGACATCTCGGCCAATCGGGCGTCTTGGGGCACTTGCGGGGCGCTCGGGCTCGTGGATCCCGATTTCGGGTCCGTCGTTTCCTCTCCCGACCAGCCCGGCCCTGCATCGCCCGGTCCCATCGGCTCCGGTCCCATCGCGTCCGGTCCCATCGCGCCGGCGAGGGCTCGGCCTGCGAAGCAGCAGTCCAGGAGTACCGCCTTGGCGGGGACTCGGCGGGCCGAGCGCAACACGTGGCGGACGTCCTGGAAGGGCAGCGCGGTGTACGCCCGGTCGGGTCGGCACCGGGGGAGGGACAGGAGCAGGTCCTCGGTGTCCGGCGAGATCAGGCCGTGACCGGCGTAGTACAGCAGTACCAGATCGGTCGCTGCACCGGCCGCGTCGCTCAGCGCGTCGAGGACCTGGTCCCGGTGCTCGGGCTGCTCGATCACCACGCAGTTCCGCGCGGGCAGGCCCCACACTCGCGGATCGGTCAGCAACTCCCGTAAACGCACCAGGTTTCGGGCCACGGCCGGGAGTGGCGCGAGATGCTCGAAGTCGTACGCGCCAACCAGGACCACGCGCGACCCCTGCGGGTCGTGCGGCCCGGCGCCCGTGCCACTCACGCCGCGCCGTCTCGGGTCGCCGGCTCGCCGACGAGCTGCACACGCATCCATCCCCCTTGGCCTGCCGAGCAGTTCAGCGTAGTGGGGTCGGGGGGTGGGGGAGGAAGGCTTGGGGGGAGATCGCGACTGTGCTCTGGGGGGCTGGGGGGCTGGGGGGCTGGGGGTTTGGGGGTGGTGGGGTGTGTGCTCTGTGGTCTGACGGCCTCGTCGTTGGGCCGCGTCGTTCGGCCCGGGGGTTCACTCGTGTGGGTGATCCCATCACGAGTCGGTCGCGCGTCCGCGCGTATCCGGGAGAGGGTGACTGCGGCCGGGCCGGATGGGGTGCGCAGAGCCCGCCGACCGGCGCCTTCGCGGGCCCGTCGCGGGTGTGTCCCAGGCGTGCTGCGGGCGGGTCACAGGTATGACCGAGGCGTGACGTGCGTTCGGCGGCGGTCGTTTCACCCATCGAACGTGGAGCCGCAGGAGGCTCTTGTCCCCGTTCGAGTTGGAGGCCGTCGTGAGTGGTTCCCAGGTACCCGGACCCCGCTCGTTTGCCGCGTCGACGTGGCCGGAACGCTACGCACAACCGGACTCGTACGCGAGCTGTCCGATGTGCCGCAAGGATTTCACCGCACCCGACATCGGGTGGGGATTGTTGCTCAAGCGCGGTGTGTACGGCAACGCGTACCTGTGGCGCGCCGGCCGGGTGCGTGGATACATCGTGGTGGTGTGGACCGGCGGACACGTTGCTCGGCTCACCGCGTTGTCGCCCCGACAGCTCGCGGGCTTCATGGCCGAGGTGATCTCGGCGGGGCGGGCGATCGAGGCGCACTATCGGCCGGTGCCCAAGCTCAACGTATCCCTGTTGGAGAACGACATCCCACATCTGCACGCACATCTGATCCCACGTCACCCCACCGAGCCCTCCCCGGGGCACCCGCAGCCCTTCGCCCACCTCGACCACGACCACCAGGACGAGACCCGCATCCAATCCGACGCCGCAGCCCTACGCGCGCTCCTCGCCTACACAGGCGCAACCTACGCCGCGGAATCGGGCGAGGGCGGCCCATGAACGCCGCCCGTGAACGACAACCACCCACCACCGACCCGCCCGCAAGCCGGCGAACCTCCCGGGCCCACCGAAGCCGCAGCCCCCGAGAGCGCCCGTCGACGGCCCTTGCGGAGGGTTGACACCCCTCGAAGCCGATGACCCACGCGGCGAACTCGATACTTACACCACGAAAGCCGGCCCCACCCCGGCGGAGCAATCCGAATGACGCGCCGACGAAAGGGACATCACGTCGCCGGATGCTCGGGCAAGACGCCGCGCAAGAGGCCGGGCCGAGGCGCTGATCGGTGGCCGAGTCGGCCCTCCGCACGATCGGCCTGGCCCGTCTCCGCTCGAAGACCCGCAGCCGCAGTCACGTCGAGCGACGCGTTGCCGTGCGCACGCGTGGGGGCGGGGGTAGGACGCGGGCTCGGCTCGGATTCGCAACCTACGCGACCCGTGCGGCGCTTCTCATGTCAGGGCCTCGGCGGGAGGATCGCGATGTCCGCCGAAGCCGTGGAGCTACGCGGCTCGCGGCGTGTTCGCCGGGATCTCGAAGATGATCTCGAATCCGTCGCGCTCGTTTCCCCGTTCGCCGACCCGCGTGAAACCGAAGCCCGCGATGGTGGCCAGGGAGGCGTCGTTGTCGGATCTGATGGTGGCCCGCACCGTCCTGACATCGGGTTCGGCGGCGGCCCTGGCGAGTAGCGCCGTCAGCATGGCGCGGGCATAGCCCTGGCGGCGGTACCCGGGCGCGACGGTGTAGCCGATCTCGACCATGCCGGCCTGGTCCGGTGGCCCGTGGAATCCGCCGTCGCCGACGACGGTCCCGTCCGGCTCGGACACCGCGGCTCGCGTGATCCAGGGCGCGGCAGCCGGATCCTTGGCGAGTTGGTCGGCGCGATAGCCGAAGATCCAGCGGGCCCGGTCGCCGACGAAGTACTCGTCGAGGGGGACCCCGGCTTCGGCGCTGCCACCGGCGAGGTCACCGTCGGCAAGCGCGCGCAGCGCCTTCGCGCCGAGTTCGACGAAGCGGACGCGCTTGGGGATGGAGAGAGGTTCGTTGTTCATCGCGGCGATGTTCGCTTGAAACCGGAATGTTGTCCACCGCTTTAACGGTCCCGGTGGGCATGGCGGTTCCGCTCGGTCGGGTCGGGTCACGAGAAAGGGCGTACGGATGCCACGATGCCGACGCCGAGACCCATCTCGCGATCGATCGCCTCCCATGGACATGCGGCTGACGGTGCTCACTCGGCGTCTCGACGCGTTGGTGGGCAAGGCCGGGCGGGACGCGCGCGCGTCCGCAAGCCTGGTCGAGATCCGGGACGGCCACACCCTGATCCCACTCGACCAACCGGCCGAACTGGCGGAAGCCATCCGGAAGTTCACCCGGACCGTACATCCGGCGGCGCCATGACCGCCGTACGGGGCACGCGCCCGACGGCGGAGCGCGACCACGTCGCTGCCACGTCTCGGCGCCGCCCGCGCCGACCCCGACCGGGATACGCCACCGCCTCCGGAGCTTTTCCGGTCCCCGCGCCGACCCCGCCGCCGCTTCGGTCCGCGCTTCGGTCCCCACTCCGGTCCTCGCTTCGGTCCCCACTCCGATCCCCGTTTCGAAGAGCCGCGCCCGTGCCGGCGGTGCGCACGAGGCCACGCACCATGGCGACGCCAACCGCCACCGCGAGCGCGTGCAGGACCACCGCGTACGCGAGGTTTTCCGGCAGTGTGGTCCCGGCCGGGTGCGCGAGCGCGAGATAGAGCGTGAACGGCAACTTCCAACCGCTCCACGCGAACAGTGAGCCCGACCCGATCCAGCCGAGGGCCACCGGGAGCCAACGCGGCAACCGGGCCGGCCGGCCCCACACGAGCAGCCGGCCGGCGATCGCCGCCACGAGGGCCCAACCGCCCCAGATGCCGGTCAGGATCCGCCATTGGGCGTCGCGTGCCTCCGGGTGCGCGACGCCCAGCTTGCCGCCCATCGCCCAGTACAACCACACTGCCCCGAGCACGGCGCCGCCGACCGCCGACCACGGGACCCGCCGGCGAGCGGGCCCGGTGGCCGTGGCTCGATCACCGACGCGTCCGGCGAACACGTCCGGCCGACGCCGCAACAGGTACGCGGGCAGCGCGAGGGCCAGACCCAGTCCCATACCGACGAAGCCGATCTGGACCAGCACCGCCTCCCAACCCGGCATCGACGCGTCCTCCGCGCCCGTGCCGGCATCGCCGGCCGCCTCCGGGCCCGCGCCCGCATCCCCACCCGCCTCGGTGCCCGAGTCCGAGTCGCCGCCCGATGTCCACACCGAACCCAGCACCGCGTACGGCAACATCGGCACCAGGAAACCCGTACCCACCCACGCGCAGAACGCCAAGGGAGCGCCGGGAATCCGCATCCCCCACGGCCGGACGAGCGCGAGCGCGACGGCGATCCCGATGCCCGCCATGCCTACCGTCGCCGTGTTGAGCACCACCCACTCGGTCAGCCCGAAGCCCGAGCCGATCGGCAACATGCCGACCAGGGAACCGACCACCCACGACACCTTGATCAGCAGATAGGGCGTCAACGCGAGCGCCGCCCCGTACCCTCCGACTCGGCCCGATCGATCCCACCACCGCACCGGAACTCCCCTTTCCTCGGCAGGAGTTCCAGCCTGCATCGACGAGTTACCGGGCACATCGGTCGAGCGGCGGGGCGCCCGTCCCCCGATCGGGGACGGAACGGGTCGACCCGGGAGCGAGTGGCGACCGAGGAGCGGCTCCGACGGAACGACGTGCAGGACCGGCCCGTGCGTTCGCTACGTCCGGGGCGCGCCGTACCAGCGCCACGAGGTTCGGCGCGCACGGCCCGGGAGTTCGGCGCGCCCGGTGGCCCAAAGCAGTGTCGGCCACGGGTCCGTGTCCTGAGGTACGTCGGGGAAGAGCCGGGCGAGGACGCGTGCGCACAGATCGGCGGGCGGCGTCCAGGGCAGTGCGAGACCCTCGGCCAGGTCGTGGGTGTGTACCAGGGTCTCCACGATGCCCATCGCGGCGAAGCCCTCGGGGTCCGAGGCGCCGTGGCCGTGGTGCGCGCGCACGCTCGGCGGCGTGGTCCGGGTCATGGCGACGAGCAGCGCGCCGCTCGCCTCCAACACCTGCAACAGGCCGTCCGCGCCCGCCGCGCGGTCGGCGTGGATGACGTTCGCCGGTCCGCCGGGCCGTCGACTCCACCATAGGAACGGCACCTCGCCCGCCATGGGCGGGACGCCGGGACCCAGTTGCGCGGCGTACGCGAAGAGGTCGTCGCTCAGGTGCTCGACCGTTTCCCAGCAGTCCCACTCCAGCGATCCGGCCTTCGCGTCCCAGGCCTCGGTGGGCACTCCCCGGAGCGCGGCCACCGCGAGTCGTACGGCCCGATCCAGGTCATCCGGCGTCACCGGTCCCGGTGACACGGACGTGGCGTCCGAGGAGGGTTCGGACATGGCCTCTTCAGCTGATTCACGCATGGATACGACCGTATCGCCACCGCTTCGCGAACACGAGGCGTACCGTGCCGCGCCCCCGCAGCCGGTACGCCGGGCGGCACCTGTCGGGAGCGCCGTCGGCCGTGCGGCCGAGAATGCCGGCGCCTGCTACCGTCGCGCTTCGAACCACGTGATCGTGACGTCGTTGGAAAACGACTCGCGGGCGGTCACGGCGAACCGCGTAGGGTCGAACTCCCCGTCGAACAGCGGGGTTCCGCCTCCCGCCACGACGGGGTAGCTCTTGATGATCAGCTCGTCGAGCTCGGGCAACAGCGTGCCCGCGAGCCGGCCCCCGCCGCACAGCCAGATGTCCCGGCCGGCCTCGCGCTTGAGCTCGCGGACCAGTGCGAGCGGGTCGCCGTCGACCACGGTGACGGCCGGGTCGGGGGACTGCCCGAGGCTGCGGGCGACCACGTACTGGCGCAGGTGCGCGTACGGGCTCGACAGACCGTGTTCGAGTGCGGGGCGATAGGTGCCGTGGCCCAGCACGACCGTGTCGAAGCGCAGATTCGGCGTGTCCGCGAGGCCCGCCCGCGCGCGCATGGCGGTGGGTACGGTCTCCGGATACCGCGCGTTGACCCACGCGGCGTAGTCGGTGGCCTGTCGTTCGTCGCCGACGGGGTAGAAGTCGACCTGCCCCGCAGGGCCGGCGATGTAGCCGTCGATGGAGACTCCGATGTAGTAGACCAGCTTTCGCATGCAAATAACTCCAGACGTAGTACTCTTTTTGAAGTGGTCAGAACGTAGTACTACGTTTGGAGTGGTGTCAATGGTTCGCAGGAACGCCGAGCGTCGGGCGGCGCTCGTCGACGCCGCCATCGAGGTGCTGGCGAAGGAAGGCGCCCGCGGGCTGACCTTTCGGGCAGTGGACGTCGAGGCAGGGGTGCCGACGGGCACGGCCTCCAACTACTTCGCCAGCCGCGACGAGCTGCTCACCCAGGCAGGCGCCCGGGTCTACGAACGACTTCAGCCCGACGAGGCGCTGATCGCGCGGCAGCGGGCGAGTACGCCGGACAAGGAGGCGTACACAGTGCTGATGCGGGAGGTGGTCGGACGGGTCAGTGCCTTCCGGACCGGCTATCTGGCCTTGCTGGAACTGCGCTTGGAGGCCACCCGGCGGCCGGAGTTGCGCTCGGTGCTCACCGAGCGGGTCCGCGCCGACGTGGCCGCCAACATCGCCTATCACGAGGAGTCCGGGCTGCCCGGCGACGCGACCGCGGTCCGCCTGCTCTACCTGGCGTTCAACTGGCTCATCGTCGAACAGCTCACGCTGCCGGGGGTGTTCTCGGAAGCCGAGCGCGAACACCTCGTCACCGCGGCGGTCGACCGCATCGTGAACCCCTGACCGACCCCCGGGCGGTGCGACCGTGCCGGGGCGGCCGTTCGGCGGCACGGAGCCGGCGGTCGGGGTGCGGCCGCAGTGCGCCCGACCGCCGTCCGGGCCGGGTTCGGGCGTGACGTCCCTCCGCTGCCGGTCGTTGGTCCGGGCGGAGGTGTGCGTCCCGGCGCGCGGGTCGGGTCCCAGTGCCCGGTGTGCGGTCGCGGACACCGCCGCGTACCGGGGGCGACACCCGAAGCTCCCGGATCGATCTGGGGAGAGCGACACTTGAGCGACCACCGCCACAACGCCATCGCCTACGCCGCCATCATCCTCGAACGATCCGATGGGGCCGTGTTGTTCATGGAGCGCAAGGACACCGGCTTCGCCGACGGCCTGCTCGCCCTGCCGGGTGGCCTGGCCGACCCGGGCGAACTCCTCATCGAGGCGTGTGCCCGGGAGACCAAGGAGGAGATCGCCACCGACGTGGCCACGGCTGATCTGCGCACGGCGTACGTGTCCCAGGTCCTCGGCGAGACCGGTGTTCCGGTGATCGGTTGGTACTTCCACACCACCGCCTGGTCGGGCGTCCCGAGCAACGCCGAACCCGACCAGTGTGCCCGGCTGGCCTGGCTCGATCCGGCCGACCTCCCGGCCGACGTCGAGTCCACGGACGCGACGGCGGTCACCGCGTGGCACCGCGGCAACACTCCGGTCCGCTGGGCCTGACCGTCCCGCCGACCGCGCGGGTGGGCTATCCCGCCTCGCGGTCGGGCCAGATCACCCGCCCGTCCCGGAACACCAGCGGTACGGGCTCGGTGTCCTCCAGGAAGCGCAACCGCCCGAGTACGACCGACCCGTCCGGGCTCGTGTGCGCGTCATTGGCCCGGGCGGCCAGCCAGGTCAACAGGACGCCGACCGCGTCGAACTCGTCCGGATGCAACTCCTGACGTACGCTCACGACCCACCCGCCGGTGGTCGGCGTCACGTCGGCCGTCGACTCGCCACCGACCCTCAATGCCATCCCGGTACGACCCAGCACGGGACGCGGATCGTCCTCCACCGTCGGCACGCCGAAGTCGTCCACCACGACCACCGGAAACTCGGTCACGATGCCGCGGGCACCCGACGCGGGAAGAACCCCGCCGCCGAGACCGGCATGCCACCGCAACTCGGCGACCTCGCCGCCGGAGAGCGGCCCGCGGATCGCCAAGGCCAGGGTCAACTCGTAGAGATCACTCACACGTCGGGACCTTAGGGGTGGCGCCGACGGACGGCGACCCGACCGAAGTCCGTCCGCGTCCGTCCGCGTCCGTCCGCGGCCAGGAGCGGCCGGGTGCGCGAGATCCATTGCGGGGTTCGGTTGTCGACTCCCGCGCGCGGATTCCCATGCACATTCCCATGCACTTCACCGTGCGACTCACCATGCAATCTGCCATGCAGCTCCCCATGCAAGTACCAGGTCAGACGCCTTTTCACGCCTTCCCATGATGGCCTTGCTCATGCCGAAGCACCCGTCGGCAACCGCGTTGATCGGAGTACTCGTCGCGGGTTCTCCCCCCGGGGCTCCGCGTGCGGTCGGAGTGCGTCCTGCCGGTGAGGGGGCGGAAGACGTCGTCGAGGTCGGGGGTGTGCACGGTCAGTGCCTCGGTCCGGATGGCCGCGTCGTCGAGGGCGTCGAGGACGGTGCGCAGGGCCGCGGCGGTGTCGTCGCCGGGGACGCTCACAATGAGGGTCTCGCCGTCGCGGGTGGTGGCGCGGAAGAGATCGGCGGCGGCGTCGAGTCGGTCCTGGTCGGCGAACCGGATCCGGATGTGGGCGCCGGGGGTGCGGCGTTTGATCTCCTCGGCGGTGCCCTCGGCGACCAGCCTGCCGTAGTCCAGGACGGCGACCCGGTCGGCGAGTCGGGCGGCCTCCTCCAGGTATCGCGTGGTCAGCAGGATGGTCACGCCGTGGTCGGCGACCAGGCTGCGGACGACGTCCCAGACGATACGGCGGCTGCGCGGATCCAGGCCGGTGGTGGGTTCGTCGAGAAGGATCACGCGCGGTTCGCCGACCATCGCCATCGCCAGGTCGAGCCTGCGGCGTGTGCTCCGGGACAGGGTGCGCGCTGGTGCGTGGGCATCCCCGGCGAGGTCGAACCGGGCGAGGAATTCGTCGGCCCGTCGGTGACCCTCGGCCCGGCCCAGGCGGTGCAGGTCCGCCATCAGGATCAGGTTCTCCCGAGCGGTGAGCAGGTTGTCCGCGGCGGTGAACCGACCGGCGACGCCGATCGCGCGGCGCACCTTGTCGGCGTCCCGGGCGAGGTCGTGGCCCGCCACTCGAATGTGGCCGGCGTCCGCGCCGATGAGTGTGGACAGGATTCGTACGGTCGTGGTCTTGCCCGCGCCGTCGGGGCCGAGCAGTGCGAAGACGGTGCCCTCGGGGATGTGCAGGTCGATGCCGTCCAGCACCACCTTGTCGCCGTAGGACTTGGCCAGGCCGACGGCGCTGATCGCCGGTGCGTGGACGAGGGGCGCGGAAGTCGTGGTCATGGCAGTCGCATTCCCCGAATCGTGGCTCTGTGGTCTCGTCCCGGTCGCGCGCCGGGATCAGGCGCGGTGGATCACGATGTGGCCGAGGTCTGTGCGGGCACGGACCTCGACGGTCTGCTTGGAGGCGTCGGGGCTCCCGGCCGGGCCGAGCGAGTTGCGCACGTCGCCCACCCGGGTCCGTACGTCGAGCCGGGCCGCGGTGGACTCGCGGATGCCGACCTCCAGGTTGCCGGTGCCGGTCCGCAGGCGTACCCGGCCGCGCGCCACCTCCTCGATCCGGATCGCGCCGTTGGCACACGTGGCGTCCACGTCGGCGTGCGCGACGCCGATCGCGATCCGGCCGTCGGACGAACAGACCCGCAGATCGCCGCCGACCTCGCCGATGGTGCTCTCGCCGGCGGCGTTCGTGATCGTCGCCGCGCCGGTGACGGTGCCGATCGCGATCCGGCCCGCCGCGACGATCTCGGCGTCCCCGATCACGTGGCCCACCCGGATGTCGCCGTAGCCGGTCCGGGCGTACATGGTCCGCGCCTCGTCGATGCGGATCGTGCCGACCGAGGTCTCGAGCCGGCAGCCGCCGAGCGGGCCCAGGCAGGTGAAGTCCGCCAGCGGCGTGCTGGCTTGGACCTCGGAGCCGGCCGGCAACTCGATGGCTATCTCCACCGAACCGCTCTTGCCGAGCGGTGAATGTCTCCCGGGCCCCTTGACCACCAGCCGACCGCCGGTGCAGGTGACCGAGATCTGCTGCGCGGCTCGTACGTCGAGTTCGTCCGCGCCATCGCCGGGTAACACCTCGACGACCGTATCGGTGCGCTTGCTCGCGGTGATCCGGACCGAGCCGACGTCGAATTCGAGGTCGACGGAGATCGGCTCGGGGGTGTCGAACCTGGGCATGGCGGTGCTCTCCTCGTGGCTGGTGGTGTTCCCGCCGGTGGGGCGGGGCGGGAGAAGAGTGGAGCGACGTCGGGTGGTCGGCGCGTGCGCGGGTGCGGGCGCCCTACGGCCGGCGGACCCAGCCGGTGTAGCGCCGTCGGCCCCGATCTCCGGTGGGGCCGCCCGGTGCGCCGTCGCGGGTCGCCTCGGGTTCGAGCGAGCCGGCGGCGGCGCGGACCAGCCAGGCGTTGACCGACAGGCCCTCGTACGCGGCGGTTTCCTCGACCCGGGATTTGAGGTCGGCGGGCAGGCGGAAGTTGATCCGCGCCATGCCGCTGTCCTCGCCGCGGGCCGGGGTCGTCGGTGCCGCGGCTGCTCCGCTCGGCTTGCGCTCGGGTGCCCGGGCATCCGCGTACGCCTCCCGCGCCGACGGCGCCGTCACCACGAACTCGGGGTCGAGACCGCGCAGTCGTATGTCCACCGAGCCCGGCGCCAGTTCGCGGGTGACCTCGGCCATCGCGGCGGACAGCGCGCCGAGCAGAACGAGTCGGGTGGCCGAGTCCAGCGGGGCGGTGAGGCGCTCGGCAAGGCCTCGGGCTTCGGCGCCACCCACGTTCGCAGCGACCGCGAGTTCGTTGCGGAGACTGTCGACGTATGGCGTGAGGTCCATAATGCCATCATGGCACGAAGATGGCGCCATGACGAGTCATTGTGACATCATTTCTCGATGATTAGGGGGTCATTTGTGGCGCAAGACTTTGTGGTGACAGCCTGTGAAAACCGGATCCGTGGTGCAAACACCCAGGTCGAGAGGTTATTTCTTGCCGACGTGCGGCATTGGCCCGTGGCCCTCGGTGGTGCCACGATACCGAAGCGGACCGGCAGTATGCACCGTGCCGCCGTCGAAGACCAGAGCCGTGGCCGATGCCTCCGGCGGCACACTCACGACGGCGGGCGCACGACGGCGAACGGGCGACGGCGCACGATGGCGAAACCGGCGACGACGAGCGGGCATCGCGGTGGAGGCGGCACCGGTGCGTCACGGGACCACCCCGTGTGCCGAGTCGCCCGGCCCGCCTGGGCCGCCTGGGCCGCAACCACCATCGCGGCCAACCGACTTCCGCATCCGGTCGCCTCGTTCCGCCCGGCGGCGCCGCCGCGATGGGGCCGACCGGGGGATTCGCGGGGTCGTAAAGTGATCACGCAGGGGTGGCGAGGCACGGTTGGCGAGGGGGCCTGAAGACGTGGCGATACGGGATCAACTGCGGGGCATCGGCGGGGCGGTGGGCTCCGCGGCGGCGTCGGGACGCGCGGCGGTGGGGAATCGGATCGGGGCCGGTCGGGCCCGGGTCGCGTCGGGGGACTGGGTGCGCGGGACGCTGGACGCGCTGCCCGCGCCGGCCGCACCCGCCACCGTGGCCTGGGAGTTCTCACTGGGCGCGCTGGTGTGTCGGCACCCGAAGGTCCCGGCGATCACCGCGCGACCGCTGCGGCTGCTCGACGGGCTGGGCGCGGTGCGGTTCGGCCCGGAGAGCGTCGGCTTCGACGGGGAGGACATCCCGTGGGAGAAGGTGATCCGGCTGACCGTGCACGACGCGTTCGCGTCGATGACCACGGCCGCGCTCGACACCGAGGTCGACCGCGTCCGTGAGGTGTTGCCGCCGCTGCCCGGCCGCAAGTGGGCGGTCACCAAGGTGGTGGAGGGCCTGCTCACGGTCGTGCTCGCGTCACTGGAACAGGCCGACGACCGACGACTGGACAGCGCGGCGGTGGCCTGCGAGATCACCTACCGCGGCCTGCTCGGCCGCGAGAAGACGCTGCGCGCGAGCCTGTTCGCCACCGCGCTGCTGGCCCGACAGACCGCGGTCGCGGACAGCCTGGTGGCCACCGCCCGAGCGCACGGCGTCGAGGTGGTCGCGGCCGTCCCCGAGGGCGGCGCCGACGACGCGGCGGCGGCCGAGCGTACCCGCGTCCTGCGCGCCCGCACCGACGCGGTCTCCGCGCGGCTGCGCGCCCAGCGTGAGCAGGACGCGGATGTCGTCCCGCCCACCGAGCCGGCGGCCATCGGCAGCGCGCCGGGCACCACGTCCGCTCCGGCGGCTCCGCCGTCCGGCCCGAGCAACCCGGCCCACCCCAGCGACGCGACGGACCCGACCGACCCGTTCTCCTGCTGACCGCCCGGGCCGCTCGGCGGCGTGCCCCTCGGCCGGATCTGCGTCGTGGCGTGCCGGCTCGGTCCGACGCGCCTCGCGGCGCGCCCCTCGGCCCGATCCGTTTCGCGGCCCGCGTTCCCGGCCCGACCCGGTGTGCCGCCGTGGGGGCGCGTTACGCGTGGGCCTCGATGCCGTAGGGGCGCAGGCCGCGACTGCGGTAGTTGAGCAGGGCGTTGGGGTGGTCCTCGGAGGATGTGTGCAGCCATACCCGGCGGACCGGTTCGGTCGGCGCACAGGTGGAGGTGCGCCACGCCTGACGGAGCAGCAGGGTCAGCGCACAGCCGCCCAGGCCCTTGCCGACGAACTCGGGGAGCAGGCCGAACGTGACCACCTCCACGTTCCCGTCGGGCTGCGGCTCCAGGTTGCCGATGCCCGCCCGCTCGCCCGCGTGCGTGATCAGCCAGGTTTGCCGCAGCGGGTGCGCGGCCCGAAGTTCCGCCCAGTCGCGCTCGGTTCGGGACGCGCTACGCCAGCCGTAGGGGGCGCCGATCCGAGCCTGGAGCGCGTACACCTCGGGCGTGATCGGGTCGAAGCGGTGCAACGCGAGGTTCGGGACGGAACGGGAGGGCCGAAGCTCGTCGGCCGAGGTCATCTCCAGGTACATCACGGTCTTCCCCATCGACGCAGGCTATCGCCGCCCCGATACGTCCGTCGCGTCGTGCTCCGGGGTCGACAGGGCATCCGGCCGGCTCCCAGGTTGGGCCGGACGGGGCGCCGCGGTCGACCGTGCCGCGCACTCGGGCCCGCGGCACGATCCGTTCGACTTCTTGTGGGTGTCATGTCGTGGCCATACCGGCGCAACACGGGACGGCGAGACTGTGGGCATGCGAAAGTTCAGCACACCGGAGATGCCTGTGACCCCACCGAACGACCTGCTCGACCCGAAGCACCACCAGGGACGCGAGCGCGGCATCGCGCTCGTCGCGCACGACCGATACAAGCCGGAGATGCTTGCCTGGGCCCGGATCCACCGCGAGATCCTGGCCGCCCACCGCCTGTACGCGACCGGGACCACCGGCGGCATCATCGCCGACGAACTCGACCTGCGGGTCACCCGGTTCCGTAGCGGCCCGCTCGGCGGCGACCAGCAGATCGGATCACGGATCGCCGAGGGCGACGTGGACCTGCTGGTGTTCTTCTGGGACCCGCTGAGCCCCCAGCCGCACGAACCCGACGTGCGCGCGCTGCTGCGGCTCGCGGTCCTGGCGAACATCCCGGTGGCCTGCAACCGGGCGACCGCCGACTTCGTGATCACCTCGCCGCTGTCGGCGACGGCCGACGATCCGGACCGCCCCGGCTCGCCGGTCTTCGAGCCGCTGGCGGCGTAGCGCGCCCGGGCGTACAGCGCGTGCACGCCGACGGGGCGTGCAGCGGGCGGGTACGGCCGCAGCCGCGCTCAGGGGCGGGTCAGACCCCGGCTGTCGGCGTAGCGCACCGCGTCCGCCCGATTGCGCGCGTTGATCTTGGCGAAGGCGTTGTTGATGTGCGTCTTGACGGTCGCCTCGCCGATCGACAGGGCGGCGGCGATGCCGGCGTTGGTCAGCCCGTCGACGATCAGCCTCAGTACCTCCACCTCGCGATCGGTGAGCCGATCGGGATGCGCGGCGCGCGGCACGGGCCGCGTCGATTCCGCCGACTCCGTCGATTCGGCCGAGGCGGCTTTGGGCGTGGCGATAGTCGGATGCGGGATACGCGGTCGCAGTGTCGCGGCCGGCTTCGGGTGCGCTGTCGGCTCGGGCCCGTCCGTCACGTCGGTCAACCTTTCGAGCACTGTGGCCTACGCGGTGATTCGGGCCGTGTTTCGGCGAGTTCTGGGTATTGGGGCCGTTCCGTACCCCACCTCGCGCCGTACAACCTACCGGGCCGACGTCGCCTTCCCGACCGCCGCACCGCCGGCGCCCGGGATCCTCCGTCGGCGTTTTCGTCGACCGAGGACCCCGGGCGGATGTGGCCGGCTCAGCCGCCGGCCGGCGGCGTCGGCGCGGGGTCCGACCAGTGGGTGAGGACCTCGGTGTACGGGTTGGCGGCGAGCCACGAGATCGCGTCCCGGGCGCTGCGCTCGTAGCTCTCGGCCAAGGCCCGGGCCTCGACCAGGGCGCCGGTGGTCTCGACCAGGCCGCGCATCCGGGCGAGCGCGGTCTCCGGGTTGGTCTCGTGCAGGAGCGCGTGTCGGATCGCGGCGCGCTGCTCGGTGCCGCCGCGTTCGTGGGCGAGCAGTACCGGCAGGGTCGGCCGATGGTTGCACACGTCACTGTCGGCGGGCTTGCCCATCGTGGCGGCCGACGCGTCGTCGTACGGGAGCAGGTCGTCGCGGATCTGGAAGGCCAGGCCCACGTGCCGTCCGAACGCTCCGAGTGCCTCCACCGCCGCGTCGTTGCCGCCGCCCAGGATCGCCCCGACCCGGCAGGACGCGGACAACAGCGCGCCGGTCTTGCGAGTGGCCATCGCGAGGTAGTCCTCGACCGGGCAGTCCAGATCCCCGGCGAAGCCCAGTTCGTCGAACACCCCCTGGCACATCGCGTATCCGCCCTCGGCCTGGGCGGCCATCGCTCGCGCGATCCGCTCGCCGGGCACCCCGTGGCGCGCACACTCCGCGAGCGCGCCGAACCACGCGAAGTACAGGCTGCTGCCCGCGATGATGGCGCGCTCGGGGCCGTAGGCGATGTGTACCGCCGGTCTGCCGCGCCGCTCCTCGTCGGCGTCGATGATGTCGTCGTGGAGCAGGCTCCCGGTGTGCACGCACTCCATCCCGACGGCGGCCGGCAGCGCGTGCTCGACCTCGCCGCCGACCGCGAGCGCCGCGTACATCACCAACGCGGGTCGCAGCAGCTTGCCGGTCGGCAGGAGCGCGTAACGGTGCACCGCGTCCATGCCCTGGGCGTCCTGCGGCCAGCGGCGGGCGAACTCGGCGGCAAGGACGGTCGGTACGTCCACGATCGGCCGATCGCACAACTCGTACGGGGTGGGCGCGACCGTCGCGCGCGCCCGCTTGGTCGATCGACGTTTGTGCGCCGTCGAGGAAACCTGCGGTGTCTCGGTCACGGCTTGCGAACCCCCTGTGTCGCCCCCTGAGCGCGGCCCCCGCCGCGCCGGAGCGCATGGGGGCGACGCATGATGCGGACGCTCGCCGGCGCCCGGATCAACCCAACAGACCGCGGGGGTTCGGCGACAGCCGGGTACGGAAGCATCGCTCCGGCGTACGCTCACCCGAACGGGAATCCGCGCCTCCACACCCCACCATCGCGTGGTTTCGCGCCGGGGCACCCGGATCGTGGACCCTGCCGGCGGACGGGTCGATGTCCCCGGGCGGGCCGCGATCGTCAGTGGTAGCCGCTCAGCCCGTCCGCCAACTCCGCGCGGTCGCCGTCCCGGAGCGCGGCCAACGCCTGCTGCAGCGCGAACGTGCCGCGGATCGCGGCGACGCGCTCGCGGCCGGCGGCCTCGGGTATGCCCATCAGATCGAGTACCTCGTCGAGCAGGTCGTCACCGTGGGTCGCGGCGATCGCCGCCAGATCCTCCGCCGGATCGCCGAGCGAGACGTCGTCCCAGTCCAGCACGCCACTCAACCGGGGCACGCCGTCGACGGTGGTCCACAACACGTTCGCACCGCCCAGATCGCCGTGCACCACGGCCGTCGCGACGGGCGACAGGGCCAGTACGGCCGCCAGTTCGAGATCGGCGCGGCGGCGGCCGGCCGCCGACATGAGCGGGTACAGCTCCGCACGCACGTCGTGGGCGAACCCGGTCCACGCGCCCCCGGCGCTCGGGTCCACGCGGCGCAGCCCGGCACGCACGTCGGGGTCGGCCGCGGCGCCGGCCAGGGCGGTCAGCAACTCGGCGTACCGCGCCGCCGCTTCCGCCGGGACGGGCGCGTCCGGATCCAACGGCTCGCCCGGGAGCCGGTCCAGCAGGAGATATCCGGGATCGTGTCCCGCTCCGAGCGGTTCGGGGGTGCGCACGCCGAGCGACAACCCGGCGAGCAGCCGCAGTTGCGCGGCTCGACGCGGCAGTCGGCGTTCGGCCGCGTCGGTGCGCGCAAAGCACACCACCCGCGTCGCTCCGAGCACGACATCGTGGAACTGACCCCGACGTACCGTCAGCGCGGCGGGATCGTCGGTGGGCAGGAGTCGGGCGAGCAACCCGGCGTGCCGGGTGAGCACGTCCTCGTCGGCGTCCGGTGGACCGGACCGCGTGCGTTCAGTGGTCACTTCGCGATCATGCCGGCAGCTGCCGAACGACGCGCACGGGCCACCCGCAGGCTGCCTCGGCCCGACACGGCGGCGGTGCCGGCCGGCGCTCACGACCGCGTGACCGCGCGGAGACGCCGCCGACTCCCGGCGCGGCGCTCAGACCGCCACAGCGCGTTCCGCGCGCAGCGCCGCCGCGATCTCGACGCAGCGTCGGGTCTGGATGCGGACCAGGTCCAGGGACATGAGGGTCGGGTCGCCGGTGCCGCCCTCGAGGTCCGGCGCAGGGGGGAGTATGGCCACCGAACGCTCCGGCTCGCGCGCGCAGCGGCCGGGCGCGGGTCGGTGGACGATGCCGAAGCTGCGCATCAGCCCGCCATGCAGCGTGCCGGGGGCCGGCGTGGTCACGAACACGCCGAACACCTGCTCCTCGGTGCGACGTACCCACGCGCCCCGCATCTCGCGCGCGGCCGACGCGGTGGCGGGCGCGGTCGCGGAGTCCGAGAGTCGGCGCAACAACGCGACCACGTCGCGGTCCCGCGCCGGAGCGCCGAGCACGACGACGTCGGCCCAGCTCAGATCGCGCGCGGTCGCGGGTGGATCCGCTCTCGGGTCCGCCGGTTTCAGGTCCGGCTCGGCCTCCGGCAGCCGGCGCAACCGGACGTCGGCGCCGGTGTTCCAGGCGACCGCCGCCACCGCGTCGGCCAGCGCCCGAACACACTCGACGGTGTCGTGGTAGACCACTGTGACCTTGATCGTCATGTTGCCGTCTCCTTTGCCGATCCTGCGGCGCGCGGCCGCCCTCCCCGAATCCGGGACATCCTCACGCTAGGCGCGGACCGCCTTCCCGGAGATGGCCGTACGCGCCACGAAGAGGACTCCGCGCGCCGGCCGGCGGTCGATGGTGGTCGAACGAGTCGGTAGTGGCAGTCGATACCAGGCCGCACCGACATCGGCGCCCGGATCGCGGGGGGGGGGGGGGGGGGGGGGGGGAGGGGGGGGGGGGGGGGGGGGGAGGGGGGAGGGAGAGG